>LGTG01000470.1 GCA_001190015.1 Candidatus Burkholderia crenata | reverse complement strand
GCAGCAACGGCCCCTGGTCACTTCGCTTCTATTCAACCCAACACCGCCGTTTAGTGTCGGATTTGTACCGCCGCTAACAGGAGTGACATTATTGGAAGAGACGACTGGCACGCACTGGCTCATGCATCTGTTGAACAGGAATAGCCTGCGATGGCAGTCGTATATGCGTAGCTGGCGCGGTAACGCGTGATAAAGGTCGTTCATATCTTCAATACGCCGATTGCGGGCAGCCCCGGCAACATTGTTTCCGCGCTCAATCGGCTCACGGATGTTCAAGCACGGCATATAGTTTCCAATAGCAGTGCGTACAGCAATAGAACCTTTGCTGTCAATATCGACTGGAAAACTCAGCAGCAGGCGCTTGACGTCATTGCCCATGCCGATGTCATTCAAGTCCATCAGTTCTTCTCGCTCGACGAGACATTCGGTCCGACTTTCCGTCAGCGTGACAAGAAAATAATCAAGCAATACCATTCGGCCCCGGATTTCTGGGCCAAGGGCGACGCCGGGTTGATCGAGCGGATCGTATATCAGGACGTACCGCAACTCGTTATTGCGCAAGGTCCCGAGCGCTACTATCCGTTCGCCAGAGTGGTCCCCAATGTGTAGTTCCGCTGAACGATCCCCGCTACTTGCCTGAGCCGAATAACGCCACCAATGCGGATGCGGACGGGTATACCGATCATCACGTTTTCACCAAGCGGCCGGTCATCTGCCTGGAAAACTCGCTGGGAAACCAAGGGCGTTCCGCAGACCCTCAAGCTGCTGCGCAAACTGGAGAGCAAGGGCTTATGCAAGCTTCAGCTAATTGTCGACACACCGCATGACGCGTGTTTGCGCGCCAAGCAGCAGGCGGCAATTGCTATCGACGAATGCGTGACCGGGAATTATCACTTGAGCGGGTTGGAGGCGTTATTGCAGGGAAAACCAACGTTGGGCCATTTGGACAATCGTGTTCAGTCGCAACTCAGGGCCATGACAGGCGCTCTTGAATTGCCGTGGATCCGATGTACGGCTGGAAGAAGCCGAAGGTCCGCTTCGTGAACTGCTGTGGAATCGGGCGCTACGCGCAGAGCTGGGTGCGGCGTCGCGGCAGTGGATGGATATCTACTATCAGGAAGCCGCGATGGTCGAGCATTATCGACGCGCGTATCTTGATCTCTTTGAGGCACCGCATCGCTTCCACGTCCGGCGCTTCGTGGGGCATAGCGAACCCTGGCTGGCGGTCGCACTGCCTAATCATCACTGGGCCGCGCGCAAGCGAACCAACAGCCCGTGGAGGACGCTCGCTGATGCGGTGCGTGCGCGCTGAGAATATGACTGGGCGTAAGTGGTTTTCGATATGCCGCGGACAAAGAAAAAACCCTGACTTGTCAGGGTTTTTTCTTTGAATCTCTGGAGGCGCGAGCCGGAGTCGAACCGGCCTAAACGGCTTTGCAGGCCGCTACATAACCGCTTTGCTATCGCGCCAGAAGCGGGGACTACACCGGGACTACGTACGGCAATCCGTGCCTGGCGAATCCAACCCAAAGCAACCTGTTGAGCTGGTCCACCAAACAAAAAGGGAAGCTTGGCTTCCCTTTTTTGGAGCGGGAGACGAGGCTCGAACTCGCGACCTCAACCTTGGCAAGGTTGCGCTCTACCAGCTGAGCTACTCCCGCATCTTGCCGACTTCTTCTGCCAATTTACTGCTTTTATACTTCATCAGACTTCGCGTTTCGCGTTGTTCTGCGTTCACCCAATAGGGATTGGATTATGGAGAAGCCCAACTTTAGTGTCAAGAGCTCTGTATGTGCCCCACCACTTTTTAGCGCTCTCCAAGCTGAATCAAAGCATGCCGCCCCGCTCGCGAATCTGCGGCCATGCGAGTTTCATGTAATAGAGCATGGACCAGACCGTGAGGAACGCCGCGACGTAGATCAGCCAGAGCCCCCACACACGCGTATCGATCACCAACGTACCCGCAATCCTCAGCGGTCCGTAGAACAGCAGCATGGGGATAGCGACCATCTGGCAGACGGTCTTGAACTTACCGAGCGAATTGACGGCCACGCTCTTCGATGCCCCGATCTGCGCCATCCATTCCCGCAACGCCGAAATTGTGATCTCACGTCCCACGATAATCAACGCAATCACTGCGTTCAGCCGCATCAGTTGCACGAGTACGAGCAGTGCGGCGGTAACCATGAGCTTGTCCGCGACGGGATCGAGAAACGCGCCGAATGCCGACGTCTGATTGAGTTTGCGCGCGAGGTAGCCGTCGAACCAGTCGGTCAGCGCGGCCAGCACGAAAATGACCATTGCAAGCTGGTTGCGATGGTCCGGGCTCATCATGTCCGGCAAATAGAAGACACCCACGACGAGCAGAATCAGCACAATTCGCAGCCACGTCAGGAAAATCGGAAAATTAAACGGCATGGGCGTGACTCTTATAGAGAGGTGCCATTGTGCCGCGTCGCCCTATATGTCACAAGCCAACGGGCCGGACGTTGCGCTCAATGCAACTGCCGGTAGATCTGCTGGGCCAGCGCCTGTGAAATTCCCTCGACGCTTGCCAGATCCTCCACGCTCGCCGCCTGCACCCCGCGCAACCCGCCGAAACGCGACAACAACCGCTGACGCCGTTTCGCACCAATGCCCTCCAGTTCCTCGAGCCGCGATGTCTGCCGTGTCTTCGCCCGTTTCGCACGCATGCCGGTAATCGCAAAACGGTGCGCCTCGTCGCGGATCTGCGCGACGAGCATCAGCACCGCGCTCTCCTTGCCGAATTCGAGCGGTGTACGGCTATCGGCGAAAATCAGGGTCTCGAGTCCCACCTTGCGCCCTTCCCCCTTTGCCACGCCGACCAGCATGCCCTGGTCGAGTCCAAGTTCTGCGAACACTTGCCGCGCGATCTTGACCTGGCCCTTGCCGCCATCGATCAACACGATATTCGGCAAACGGCCGCCCAATGGAACCGGTTCGGCGACATCGGCTTCGGCGGCACCACCGGGTCCTGGTCCAAGTTGCGTTTCGGCTTCCAGCTCCACCACTTCCTGCGGCGGTTCATCGGCGGCTCGCGCGGTGGCCTGCGCCAGCATCTTCTCGTAGCGACGCGTGAGGACCTGGCGCATAGCGGCATAATCGTCACCGGGGGTGATGCCGGTGATGTTGTAGCGCCGGTATTCGGCCGACTGCATCTTGTGATGGTGATACACCACGCACGATGCCTGCGTTGCCTCGCCCATCGTGTGGCTGATGTCGAAACATTCGATCCGCAATTGCGCGAGGTCATCCATTTCGAGGCTCAGCGTGTCCGCGAGAGAACGCGTGCGGGCCTGCTGCGAACCCTGTTCGGACAACAGGCGCGCGAGCGCGAGCTTCGCATTCGATTCGGCCATTGAGAGCCATGCGCGCTTTTGTCCCTGCGGCTGGCGCAGCACCACGACCTTGTGCCCCGCCTGTTCGATCAGCAGGTCGACGAGCTCGCGGTTCGTCGGTGCGCGGCTCACCACCAGCACTGGCGGCACACGATTGCCGATGTAATGCTGGGCGATAAACGCCTCCAGCACCTCGGCTTCGAGCGCGCCCTGACGTTTCGATTCCGTCGCGTCGTCCAGCGGCGCGGCTCCGGTTTCAGCGATCTCCTCCTGCATTTCATCCGTAGTAGCGTGGGCTTCGAACGCTTGCTCGCGCGCCGCGAGCGCGCCGGCGGGCAGCGCGATTTCGTCGGCCTGCGCATCGACTTCTTCGATGAGGATATTCGCCACGCCGTCCACGAAGTTATCGCCGGCAAGCTCTTCCGGCATTGCGTCTTCTATTGCCAGCGCCGCTTCCACGTGCGTCGGGAAATAGGCTTTGTCGCCGAGATGCCGGCCGCCGCGCACCATCGCGAGATTCACGCACACCTTGCCGCCCAGCGCGACGACCGCGAGAATATCGACGTCGTTATCGCCGCCTACCTCGATTGCCTGCTGATGCAGCACGGTGGACAGCGAGCTCATCTGGTTACGCACGGCCGCAGCCTGCTCGAACTTGAGATCGGCGGCGAATGCGTGCATCTTCTGCTCGAGCTCCTTCATCACTTCGCCCTGGCGTCCGAGCAGGAACCGTGATGCGTTCGACACATCGCGTGCGTAATCTTCCTCGTTGATCAGCCCGACACACGACCCGGTGCAGCGTCCGATCTGATGCAGCAGACAAGGCCGCGTGCGATTGTTGAAGACGGAATCCTCGCAGGTGCGCAACTGGAAAACGCGCTGCAGGATCTGGATGCTCTCGCGCACGGCCCACGCGCTCGGAAACGGGCCAAAGTACTGGTTCTTCTTGTCCACTCCGCCACGATAATACGCCATGCGCGGAAATTTGTGGCCGGTGAGCTTCAGATACGGATACGACTTGTCGTCGCGAAACAGGATATTGTAGCGCGGCGCGAGCGCTTTGATCAAATTATTCTCGAGCAGCAGCGCTTCGGCTTCGGACCGCGTGACTGTGGTTTCGATTTTGCGAATACGCGTGACTATCATTGCGATGCGCGGAGAAAGTAGTGTCTTCGTAAAATAGCTCGACACGCGTTTTCTCAGGTCGCGCGCCTTACCGATGTAGAGAACGTTGCCCTGCTCGTCGTAATAGCGGTACACGCCCGGCAAGTGCGGCAACTGAGCCAGGCTTTTTTTGGGGTCGAAAACGTCGGAGTCTGTCATGCAGGGATGATGGTGGGGAGCGCACAGCTTGGAAACAGCGAAATGATTTTATTGGTTTTCAGCAGCACCGGATTACGCGGGAAAACCAGCAGGGCGCGGCCGAAGCACGCTCGTCCAGGCAAGCCTGTAACACAACCGTAACGCAGCGCGCCGCGCGAATCGTTATCCTTAAAAACGCCAGTTTAGTTCAATCCGTTGTCCACTATTCATTAGCGGTTCATCGCCGCTCTATTGCCCATGCCGTCTTCATCGGAACAATTGCCGGCTGCGTCCGGCCACGCCAGCGTCGACACCGGCGCTCCGGCCAGCAATATCGCGTGCGACATTTTCTGCGCGGTCATCGACAATTTCGGCGACATCGGCGTCTGCTGGCGACTCGCGCGCCAACTGGCCAGCGAACATGACTGGCAAGTACGGCTGTTCGTCGATGATCTCAAGACCTTTCATGCGCTCTGCCCCGCCGTCGATCCTGCGCTTGACCGCCAGAGCGCGGCGGGTGTCGTGATCGAGCACTGGCACGCGCCGTCGCACGCGGGCGATCTGCAGCATATCGCCGATATCGTGATCGAGGCGTTCGGCTGCGAATTACCGGCGGTATACGTAAGCGCAATGGCCCGCCGCGAGCAGAAGCCCGTGTGGCTGAATCTCGAGTATCTGAGCGCGGAGGACTGGGTCGCGGATTTTCATCTGCGGCCCTCGCCGCATCCGCGCTACGCGCTCGACAAGACGTTCTTTTTCCCCGGCTTGGGGCCGGGCACCGGCGGTATGCTGAAAGAGAGCGCGCGTGATGCCGGGCGTGAGGCGTTTGATCGCGATACCTGGTGGCACACACGTGTTGGCACGGCTGCGCCGCCGCCCGGCACAACTGTCATTTCGATGTTCGCGTACGAGAATCCGGCCATCGACACGCTGCTCGAACAATGGCGCGACTCCGCCACGCCGATCGCGCTGCTTGTGCCGGAGGGACACATTTCCGGGGCGGTGGCGCGGTTTTTCGGCCTGCTGGACTTCCTTGCCGGAACGAAGGCGAAAAGCGGGTCACTGGAGGCTTACGCGCTGGGTTTTGTCGAGCAGCCGCTCTTCGATTCCCTGCTCTGGGCCGCGGATCTGAATTTCGTGCGCGGCGAGGATTCGTTCGGGCGTGCGCAATGGGCGCGAAAACCGTTCGTCTGGCACATCTACCCGCAAGGCGACGACGCCCATCTGCCGAAACTCGACGCCGCACTCGCGCACTACGCGAACGGCCTGCCCACCGGGGCGAGGGCCTCGCTCGAACGCTTCTGGCATGCGTGGAACGGCGCGGGCACCCCGGACTGGGAAGATCTCTGGCAAAACCGCGCGCTGCTGGAACGGCGTGCCACCGATTGGGCAGACGAACTGGCGAGCGTTGGGGATCTGGCTAGAAATCTGGCGGAATTCGCGAAAACTCAGTTAAAATAAGCGATTATTCAACGGCTTGCAGTTCGGGAAGCCATCAGTTCCAGACGAATTCCACAGTGCGCACAGTGATAAGCACGGTGGGAATGTCAGAATAGCCAGTGAAGCGGCCTCAAGTGAGCATTTAAGCGAGCAAACGGGCCATCGCCCGGATTGGGGATCAATCGGATCCTTGGCCACAAGCCAGCCTTCCACACTGCAGCGATCAGGCTCACATTTTCGTACAGGACAGTTTTTTAATATGAAGACCGCACAAGAACTCCGCGTCGGCAACGTCGTGATGATCGGCAGCGATGCCATGGTCGTGCTGAAGGCCGAGTACTACAAATCCGGCCGCAATTCCGCGGTCGTGAAGATGAAGTTCCGTAACCTGCTGTCCACCGGCAACATGGAATCGGTGTACAAGGCGGACGACAAGTTCGACGTCGTCCAGCTCGACCGCAAGGAAGTGACGTACTCATACTTCGCCGACCCCATGTACGTGTTCATGGACGCCGACTACAACCAGTTCGAAGTCGAAGCCGACATGATGGGCGACGCCCTGCACTACCTCGCAGACGGCATGCCGTGCGAAGTGGTGCTCTACAACGAGAAAGCCATCTCGGTGGAACTGCCGACCACGCTGGTTCGCGAAATCATCTATACGGAACCGGCCGTGAAGGGTGACACGTCGTCGGGCAAGGTCCTGAAGACCGCCAAGCTCACGACGGGTTTTGAACTGCAAGTACCGCTGTTCTGCGGTATTGGCGACAAGATCGAAATCGATACGCGTACCAACGAGTATCGCAGCCGCGCTTAAGTCTTTGGCCAGGCGGCTGCAACGTTAGCTCACGTGCTCAAGATAAGAAAAAAAGTGCCTTTCGGGGCGCTTTTTCTTTTTGCTGAACATTACTTGCCAATTCAGGCAAACTTTACCGGACCGTTTCCCGAAATTTCCGGATGTTCCCTTGTATGGAATGCGATGTTGAGCGCTAAGACCTTGATTTTTCTTGAACACGCCGATGGCATGAAACCTGCTTTGATAGTTGTGGCCGCGCTGTGACGGTATCGAATTTTTCAACAACACACGAGACCATGCCTATCACAAAAACCGCTCTCGCCCGTCTTGCTCTTTCATGTGCCCTACCAAAGCAGCATTGCTGGAAGATCCGGGTCTGAAATCGCTGGCGGTCAGTGTGACGATGTATCGGAGTGAAGTGCTGTTGTCGGGCTTTGTGAATTCGCTGGAACAGATTCAAAAAGCGGTGTTGGTCACACGTGGCGTAGAAGGTGTGCAGTCGGTCAAGAACGAACTGCAGGTAAAGCCGCAATAGCACGCTGAAAACGCTGAACGACCGTGTCGGGCACACGTCATGCCCAGAAAGAACCGGCTGCTGCAGGAAACGCAGGACGAAGACCCCGCAGCATCGGGCAGGGGTCTTAGGTTCAAGAAGGCATTGCAACACCATCATTTAGGTTGCGAATATTAACCTTCAAACGCCTCGGCTGGTGTCTTCCAATCGAGGGCTTTGTGTGGTCTGCAATTAAGCGCGTTCGCAACTGC
>LGTG01000469.1 GCA_001190015.1 Candidatus Burkholderia crenata | reverse complement strand
GTTGCGGGCCATTCAGCTCAAGCATTGGCGCCGTGGTACGACTATCTACCGGGAACTGCGCGTGTTGGGAGCGTCTGCTGAGATCGCGCGACAGGTGGCGGCAAACAGTCGCCGCTGGTGGCGCAATAGCGGCAAGCTACTCAACAGCGTGTTGCCCATCGCCTACTTTGACCAGTTGGGTTTGCCTCGACTCATAACCTCAACTTCTCGAACCGCCCGGTGCGGACCCGCATGCCGGGTGGTGTGGCAGGGGTACGGCCTTATGGTCGTCCCCTATGCCGATCTCGCAAACAAAAATTCAGACACTCCCGCGCTTCAAGCCACTTCGTATCCCCTCAAGCGGCGATCGACTTTCTCAACACCGTACGGGCGGCCGAAAACTTGACCGAGAAGGTACTTCCCCGCCCTTCCTCGCTCTTGATTTCAAGGTCGGCAAGATGCCGTTGCAATACATGCTTCACGATTGCAAGCCCAAGGCCCGTGCCGCCGGTATCGCGCGAACGGCTTCTGTCCAAGCGATAAAACCGCTCGGTCAGACGCGGAATATGTTCCGCCGAAATGCCGAGCCCGCTATCGCGCACTGAAAACACCGCCCGGTCGCGAATGCACTGCCAGGATACGTCGATGGTTCCGCCATCCGGCGTATAGCGAATCGCATTCGTCACCAGATTCGCGAGCGCACTGACAATCTCCGTTTCCGAACCGGACACCGTCAACACTTCATCGACATCGAACGTAATTCTGTGTCGGCCATTCGAAAGATTATCGGCGTCCTCCTCAAGATGGCGCAGCACCGCACGCATATCGAGAACGTCGTCGCTGGGTGGTTTGACATCGCCTTCCAGATTCGCGAGCACGAGCAGATCGCGAACGATGTTCTGCATCCGCGACGACTGCTGCTCCATCATCTCCAGATAACGCGCGCGCTCGGATTCATTCAGCGGCAACTCGCGCATGGTTTCAAGAAAGCCCGACAGCACGGTCAACGGCGTCTTCAACTCGTGCGAAACGTTCGCGACAAAATCACGGCGCATGGAATCAGTTCGTTCCAGTTCCGTTATGTCCTGAGTCAGAATCAGTTTGCGGTTTTCACCGTAGGGGAATATTTGCACCGACAACACATGCTGCCGGTTCAGCCCCATTCCGCGCATCACCAGCACCGACTCGTAATGCTGTGAAGCGAGATAACGAACAAAGTCCGGCTGACGCACAAGATGCGTGATGTGTTGGCGCAGATCGCGTTTGGCGTCCAGCCCGAAATGGGTTTCAGCAATAGCGTTGCACCACTCTATCTGGTCGCTGTCGTCGAGCATGGCCACGCCATTCGGCGACGCCTGGATACCCTGGATAAACCGTGAATGCTGTTGCTCGACCTGACGCACTTGAGCATGCCAGCGTTTTGCAAGCTTATGCAGCCGATAATAAATCTTGCCCCACACGCCTGGCGCGCTCGGCACTTCGCCATACACGGGCGCGTCGAGCAAACGCCAGAGGCGTTGCGTATGAAAGGTAGTGAAAAGAGTTTGCAGGACCAGCATGAAGAACGCAAAACAGAGCGCGACGCGTACTCCGAACAGCGCGCCGACAATCCCGCTCAATACCGCGAGCAACGCGAGGGAACGCGTCCAGATGATATTCATGAATTGGCGGATCGAGATTATTGCCACGTGACCACGATTGGTCTCGGGTTTCAAGCACTCTTGGCTAGCCGGTACCCACCGCCACGAACCGTTTCAATCATAGCATCACAACCAGCCGGCTTTAATGCTGCGCGCAGACGCTTGATATGCACGTCCACCGTCCGCTCTTCCACAAATACATGATCACCCCACACCTGATCCAGCAATTGCGTGCGGCTATGCACGCGTTCAGGGTGCGTCATGAAAAAATGCAGCAAGCGGAACTCGGTCGGTCCGAGATCGAGCTTGATATCGTCGGCATGGCCGTTCGAATGCGCCGCCACCCTATGGGTTGCCGGATCGAGACGCAAGCCGTTGATAGCGACCAAGTCTTCGGTCAGTTGCGGCGCGCGCCGGCGCAATACCGCCTTGATCCGCGCCATCAATTCCTTGGGCGAAAACGGCTTCGTGACATAATCGTCCGCACCAATTTCAAGTCCGAGCACCTTGTCCTGCTCGTCGCCGCGGGCAGTAAGCATGATGATTGGAATATGTTTCGTGCGTTCATTGCCACGTAATTCCCGCGCAAAAGCGATGCCGGATTTACCCGGCAGCATCCAGTCGAGAAGCACCAGGTCGGGCAAGACGTCGCTGATCAGGTTTTGCGCCTGTTCCGCGTTATAAGCACGAATGGGGCAATGGCCCGCGTGTTGCAGATTCACCGAAATCAATTCCGAAATCGCGGGTTCGTCTTCTATAACGAGAATGCTGCTGGGCATCGGCACCTCTGTAACCTTCTTCGCGTAAGTTAAATAACCAACATCTGGATTACAAAAGAATCAGCTCAGTGCTTCACGTTCGAGTTGATCGCGCGACACATGACGGACATCCGTTCCCTTCACAATGTAAATAATGAATTCCGCGATGTTCTTCGCATGATCGCCAATCCGTTCGACCGCCTTAGCGATGAACAGGTAGTCGAGGCCTGCTGAAATCATGCGCGGGTCTTCCATCATGTACGTGACCAGCTTGCGCACGAACGCGCGGAATTCTTCGTCAATGGCTTTGTCGTCGCGAACAATTTGCGCGGCGGCGACGGTATCCAGGCGCGCGAATGCATCTAGCGCGCGGCGCAGGATAGTGACCGCCATTTCTCCGGACAACTTGATTTCCGCGATGTTGACGTTACGCCCCATGCCATCTTCGTTGATGCGCTTCACACGCTTGGCGATCTTTTCGGCTTCGTCGCCGGCGCGCTCGAGATTCGTAATCGTTTTCGAGATTGCCATCAACAAACGCAGGTCACGCGCGGCGGGCTGACGGCGCGCGATGATGTTGCTGCACTCCTCGTCGATCTCGACTTCCATAGTGTTGAGGCGCGTCTCGGCTTGAATCACGGCCTCGACAATATCCATGTCGAACGTATTGAGCGCCTGCATGGCGTTGATGATCTGGGACTCGACCAGACCACCCATTTCCAACACCTTCGACGACACCGCATTCAGATCGGCGTCGAACTGGCTCGACAAATGTTTATCGGACATATGTGCTCCTGAAGTCCTTTTTTAGCCCGTATGACCTGGTGATAGGCTCAGCCCGCGCCACTCAACCAAACCGGCCAGTGATGTAGTCTTCCGTTTCCTTGCGGGACGGCTTGATGAAGATCTTTTCCGTATCGCTGAATTCAATCAATTCGCCCAGGTACATATAAGCAGTGTAGTCCGAACAACGCGCCGCCTGCTGCATGTTGTGCGTGACGATCACCACCGTGTAATCATCCTTGAGTTCGGCGATCAATTCTTCAATCCGGCCCGTCGAAATCGGGTCGAGCGCGGAACACGGTTCGTCGAGCAGCAGCACTTCCGGGCGAATTGCAATGCCGCGTGCAATGCACAGGCGCTGCTGTTGCCCACCCGACAGGCCATAGCCGCTTTGCTGCAGCTTGTACTTCACTTCGTTCCAGAGCGCCGCTTTCGTCAGCGCCCATTCCACGCGGTCGTCCATCTCCGAGTGCGACAGTTGCTCGAACATCTTTACGCCGAATGCAATGTTGTCGTAGATCGACATTGGGAACGGGGTCGGTTTCTGGAACACCATGCCTACGCGTGCACGCAGCAGCGAGATATCGCGGCGGGTATCGAGCAGTTTGTTGCCGTCCATCAGGATCTCGCCTTCCGCACGTTGCTCCGGATACAGCGCGTACATTTTGTTGAATGTGCGCAGCAGCGTCGACTTGCCACATCCCGACGGACCGATGAACGCCGTTACTTTATGTTCAGGAATCCGCAGGTTAATGTTCTTCAGCGCCTGAAACTTGTTGTAGAAGAAGTTGAGGTTGTTCACCTCGATCTTCGGTTTCATGGAGCCGGCCGGCGGCGCGTGATGGGTCGGCTTGAAGCTGCCGGGCGCTGCACCGCGCTCGACCGGGGCCGTGCCGGAGATGTCACCGCCGGCGGCCGGATTAGCGCTCCGGGCGCTCACATCGCTTGCGACTGTGTTCATGGAATGATTCCGCCTTATTTTTTCGAGAAGATCGTGCGTGCAAGGATGTTCAGGCCGAGCACACCCAGCGTGATCACGAACACGCCAGCCCACGCGAGCGCTTGCCATTGTGGGAACGGGCTCATCGCGAACTTGTAGATCGTGACGGGCAGGTTGGCCACCGGTTGATCCATGTCCCACGAGAAGAAATGGTTGGACAGCGCCGTGAAGAGGAGCGGTGCGGTTTCGCCGGTGATACGTGCAACAGCCAGCAGGACGCCCGTGACGATGCCGCTGACCGACGCCTCCAGCGTGATCGAGACAATCATCTTCCACTTCGGGGTGCCGAGTGCGAAAGCTGCTTCACGCAGCGCGTTCGGCACCAGCCGCAGCATGTTCTCGGTCGTGCGGATCACAATGGGGATCTGCAGCAAAGCAAGCGCGATCACGCCGGCCCAGCCGCTGAAGCGCCCCATTTGCGCAACCACCAGCGCATACACGAACAAGCCGATCACGATCGACGGCGCCGACAACAAGATGTCGTTGATGAAACGCGTCACGCTTGCAAGCCAGCGTTTGTCGCCGTATTCGGCGAGATACACGCCCGCAAGAATTCCGAGCGGCGTTCCAACGAACGTGGCGAGTAGCACAAGCATCAAGCTGCCGACAATCGCGTTCAGCAAACCACCGCCATCGGTATTAGGCGGGGGGGTGTTCTGCGTGAACAGGTCGATCGACAAACCGCCAATGCCCAGCTTGACCGTGGTGAACAGAATCCACACGAGCCACAACAAGCCGAATGCCATGGCAGCCAGCGACAACACCAGCGCGACCACGTTCTTGTCACGGCGACGGCGCTGCAACTTGATGCGCGTAGCTTCTTCCCGTTCCGGATTGCCGGAGCCGGGGAATTGAGTAATGGGCTGGTTCACTTGCCACCCTCCCCTTTTTCAAGGCGCAGCAGCATAAGTTTAGAGAGCGAAAGCACGATGAACGTAATCAGGAACAGGATCAGGCCGAGCTCCATCAGCGCCGACGTGTGCAGGCCCGGACTAGCTTCAGCGAATTCGTTGGCGAGCGCCGAGGTAATGCTGTTGCCCGGAGAAAACAGCGAGACGTTGTCGAGCAGGTTGGTATTGCCGATTACGAACGTCACCGCCATCGTTTCGCCGAGTGCCCGGCCGAGGCCAAGCATCACGCCGCCGATAACACCGGTTCGTGTGAACGGCAGCACGATCTTCCACATCACTTCCCAGGTCGTGCAGCCAATGCCGTACGCCGATTCCTTCAGCAAGACCGGCGTGACTTCGAACACGTCGCGCATCACGGCCGCGATGTACGGGATGATCATGATCGCCAGGATCACGCCGGCGCACAGGATGCCGATACCGATAGGCGACCCCTGGAAAAAGCGGCCGATCAACCAGACATTGCTGAGCAGGTTGCCCAGCGGTTTTTCGAAATACGTCGCAAAAATGGGTGAGAAGACCAGCAGGCCCCACATGCCATAGACAATCGACGGAATCGCTGCGAGCAGTTCAATTGCCACGCCGAGCGGCCGGCGCAGCCACGCGGACGCGAGCTCAGTCAGGAACAGCGCAATGCCGAAGCTCACCGGCACGGCAATGATCAGCGCGATGATGGACGTTGCGATAGTGCCGTAGATAGGAACGAGAGCGCCGAAACTATCGGTCTGTGGATCCCATTCGGCGCGCCACAGGAAACTGAGGCCAAATTTTTCAAGCGTAGGTAGCGAAGCTACCACCAGCGACACGATAATGCTGCCCAGCAACAGCAGCGTGACGACGGAGGAAAGCCATGTCAGCCCACCGAAAACGATATCACCGACACGGCTCGGAAGGCGTTGAGCGCGGCTGGCTGGCGGAGTCGATGCGAGGTTGATGTCCGACATGGGAACCTTCGGAAGGGCCGCGCGGCAATACAGGCCAAGAAGCCAGATGCTTGTTGCTTACCGCGTACTAAATGCGGCTTACTGCGCGACTGCTTTGCCCGACGCGTCCTTCACCTTTGTTTTCCACTGCGTTTCGATCTCGGCGATCACCGAATCAGGCAGCGGAATGTAGTCAAGTTCATTCGCTGCTTGCGTGCCGTTCTTGAACGCCCAGCCAAAGAACTTCAGCGTTTCCGCGCCTTGCGCTTCCTTGTCCTGCGTCGTGTGCAGCAGCACGAAGGTTGCGCCCACGATCGGCCATGCGTCCTTGCCCGGCTCGTCCGTCAGGATCTGGTAGAACGACTTCGACCAGTCTGCGCCCGCTGCCGCTGCCTTGAACGTTTCCGTCTTCGGCTCGACTGCGTTGCCCGACGAATTCTTCAAATCGACGTAGGCCATCTTGTTTTGCTTAGCGTACGCCCATTCCACGTAACCGATAGCACCCGGTAGACGCTGAACGAACGCGGCGACGCCGTCGTTGCCCTTGCCGCCCGTGCCCGTCGGCCAGTTGACCGTCGAACCTTCGCCCACCTTGCGCTTCCATTTCGGGTTCACCTTGGACAAATAGTTCGTCCAGATGAAGCTCGTGCCCGAACCGTCAGCGCGGCGCACGACAGCAATGTCCGTATCCGGCAGCTTCAGCTTCGGATTCAGCGCGACGATAGCCGGGTCGTTCCACTTCTTGATCTTGCCAAGGTAGATGTCGCCGAGAACTTCACCCGATAGCGTCATCTCGCCCGCCTTGATGCCCGGCACGTTGATCGCCGGAACTACACCGCCAACCACTGTCGGGAACTGGAAAAGCCCCTGCTTTGCCAGTTCGTCATCCTTCAGCGGTGCGTCCGAGCCAGCGAAATCCACCGTCTTCGCGATGATTTGCTTGATGCCGCCCGAGGAACCGATACCTTGGTAGTTAACCTTGCCGCCGCCCGACTTCTGGTACGTATCGGCCCATTTCGTGTAAATCGGTGCAGCGAAGGTACTGCCCGCGCCGGTGATGTCCGCAGCTTGAGCCGACATCGCAAACATTGCGCCGACGATGCCTACGAGCGCGGTGTGCATCAATTTCATGTGATCTCCAGGGTTGTGAACAAGTAACTCTACACCGCGAAGGATAGGGGTTAAATGTGACATTCCGATGACTATTAATGAAACAAGCGTGATAAAAATCTTACGATAGCGAAAGTTTATGGTGTGATGATTTGGCCGTGAAGCCTTAATGGTAAAGCCATAGAGGCGATTTGACCAGATTTCTTTCAATCATTTCCTGGCTTAACAAAGCCTTGTGTCAGTGTCGGATTTGCACCGCCGCTACAACAGATACGCACGTAGCTTCACCGCGCGCTACTCCCGCTTGCCCCGTTTGCACGGGCATCTGACGCAATGCCTGCCGCATCGACATGACGCTGAGCATTCCTTCTCGTTCGGCCCTTCGTCACTAGCTTCAGCCTCACCGG
>LGTG01000468.1 GCA_001190015.1 Candidatus Burkholderia crenata | reverse complement strand
ATCATCGGCCTCCCGGTTTGTTGCGAGCCCTAGCCCCGCAGTTACCCCATTTAACACCTCCAAATTTCGAGATGTTGCAACGACCGGTTGAATTCGCCCTGCGTTACAGCCTGCGCTTACGGACGGCTGCCCGTCGGGAACGGCCATGCAGCGGCCGGATTCAACGCCGTCTTGACCGTTGCAGCCGGGGCCAGCGCAGGTGTCGTTGCCGTCGCTGCCGGTGCTACAGCAGCCGTCTTCTTCGCAGCGGCCGCCTTTTTGGCAGGTGCCTTCTTAGCAGCGGCCTTTTTAGCGGCAACCTTCTTCGCAGGAGCCTTTTTGGCTGCAACCTTCTTCACTGCGACTTTCTTGGCGGCCACTTTCTTGGTTGCCGGCGCTTTCTTCGCTACCGTTGCCTTCTTGGTGGCGGCCACTTTCTTGACAGCTGGTTTTGCTGCAGCTTTCTTTGCGACGGATTTCTTGGCTAATGCCATCATTTTCTCCTTCAGGTTTCAAGATGAGAGTCAGTTCAAACAAACCCCCCCTTCGTCAAAACCCGCTTCCCGCGTGGGCTTCTCAGGACGCACGCTGCGAAGCGGATTATTCATCGGCGTACGCTGATGGAGCTTGCTTACGCTAATGAATACGGCAAGGCGC
This sequence comes from Candidatus Burkholderia crenata, assembly GCA_001190015.1. Taxonomy (GTDB): domain Bacteria; phylum Pseudomonadota; class Gammaproteobacteria; order Burkholderiales; family Burkholderiaceae; genus Caballeronia; species Caballeronia crenata. The sequence goes on along the minus strand of LGTG01000468.1, from coordinate 2,631 downwards.
GCGGTGCCACAAGGCACAGCGCGCCAAATTAAGTCAGCACCTGAAGAGCGTGCCGGCAATCGCTTGATCGGGCCGTCGGCGCTGCCGACGACATATTTCGGGGGGAAGTTTGCCCGTCCCGCTGAAGGGTCCGTAAAACGCCTGTCATCTTTTTGGGCTGTTAAGCCACAAGGCGCACTTTGCATCAGGCGACCGTTCTCCTAAACTTGTTGGCCGGCGCGCGCAATCGTGATCGCACGCAATGGCGCCGGTTTGCCATTCATCCCGCATTCATCCAGTCTACTCGGCGCCCTCTGTGGGCGCCCGGTCTGCATCTAATTCGTGGCGGCAATGCGTCCATTGCCGCTGGCTGACGTTGATTCGCTGACTCGCTTACTCCCAGGTCAGCGCGCCGCCCGTTTGATACTCGATCACTCGCGTCTCGAAGAAGTTGCGTTCCTTCTTCAAGTCGATCATCTCGCTCATCCACGGGAACGGATTTTCTTCGCTCGAGAACAGCGGGTCGAGGCCGATCTGCTGGCAACGACGGTTGCAGATGAAACGCAAATAACTCTTGAACATAGAGGCATTCAGACCGAGCACGCCGCGCGGCATCGTGTCTTCTGCGTATCGGTATTCCAGTTCGACGGCTTCCTGGAAGATATCGCGGATCTCTGCGCGAAATTCTGGCGGCCACAGTTGCGGCTCTTCCAGCTTGATCTGGTTGATCAGGTCGATGCCGAAGTTGCAGTGCATCGACTCGTCGCGCAGGATGTACTGATACTGCTCCGCCGCACCCGTCATCTTGTTCTGGCGACCCAGCGCCAGGATCTGCGTAAAGCCGACGTAGAAGAAAAGCCCTTCCATCACGCAAGCAAACACGATCAACGACTTCAGCAATTTCTGGTCCGCTTCCAGCGTCCCAGTGGTGAAGGCCGGATCGGTCAGCGTGTTGATGAACGGAATCAGGAACTTGTCCTTCGCGCGGATTGAGTCGACCTCGTGATACGCGTTAAAGATTTCGCTCTCGTCCAGACCCAGCGATTCGACGATGTACTGATACGCGTGCGTGTGGATCGCTTCCTCGAACGCCTGGCGCAGCAGGAACTGCCGGCACTCGGGCGCCGTGATGTGGCGATACGTCCCGAGCACGATGTTGTTCGCGGCCAGCGAGTCGGCCGTGACGAAGAAACCGAGGTTGCGCTTCACAATCCGGCGTTCGTCGTCGGAGAGGCCGTTCGGGTCCTTCCACAGCGCAATGTCGCGCGACATGTTCACTTCCTGCGGCATCCAGTGGTTCGCACAACCCGCCAGATACTTTTCCCACGCCCACTTGTACTTGAACGGCACCAACTGATTCACGTCGGTATTGCCGTTGATGATGCGCTTGTCGGCCACGTTCACGCGCGCCGCACTTGCCGCCGCGATGTCGCTGGCGCTCGGTGCCGCGGGAGCAACGAAGTCGCTCGCAAAAATATTCTGTGCTGCTGACGTTTGATGGGCCGTTTGAAGAACGCCATGATTGGCGGCTTGCGGCGCGCTCGGAACTGCAGTACGCGATGCCTGGCTGACGCCGGCAACCTGACCTGCCGGGTTACGCAACGTGTTGTGTTGCGAACCGTTCGAGGGAGTTACGACAGTGGTTTCGTCATCCCAGTTGAGCATAAATTCTCGTCATCAATTTAGATCGGTTTGTACCATCTTTCTATGAGCGATAAAAGAGCTTGCTCATAAAAATCCTGTTTTAGTGTTGACGCTGCTACTTGCATACAACACTTTGCGTTGAGCTCACTGCTTAAAGCTTCATGCGAAGTCTCTTTGAACGTGTTCGATGCAGTGCTTGCGTAGTGCTTCTTCACGCTCTTTCAGCGTTGCTTTTGCGTGTGCCTTGCATCGTCCGGCTCTGCTGTGAATCGTCCTGCGTGTGGTCTTGCGTACGAAGTCAGCGTGGTATTAAAGCGTGCGATCGAACAGCTTTCGCTGCGTGGTTGCTTCGATGAAAACCTGGCGGGTCTCTCGCGGGTCTCTCGTAATCGATGAGCGTGACCGCGTACGATCGTCCGGTTCGATGCGCCTCGCGACTCGTTCAAAACCGATCGAGCCAACCTTCGGATCATGACCTTCGACGACCCGCTTCAACCTGCTTTTCGAGTGCTTCCCAGCTCCAGAAAACCGTCACCCGGCGCTCGCGATTACACGTGTCTTGCTGCGGGAAACGGATGCGTTGGTACGTCTCGTTTCCATACCGAAAGTATAGCACTCGACGCCTCCAGCGCAAAGGCAAAACCACAAAATATTGGGTTTTTTGATCCGATGATGACTACCTATAGTACAAACGCATACGTCATGCAAGAGCGAATTTCAAGCGTAAAAATGCGGCTGCGAGGTCACTGGACGCAGGCATGAATCACCCCGCAGCACCCTCTTGGCGCACGGCTTTTCAACCTCGCTTGTCGCGCATCGGGGTGAGCAATTCGCGCAAGTTGTTGTGAGCGATTTCGTGCATCAGCGCGAGCAGCCGGCCAAGTTGTCCTGCAGGAAAACCCTCACGTGCGAACCACGCGAGATAGTGGCCGGACAGGTCCGCGATTAAGCGGTCCTTGTACTTTCCGCAGGCTGTTGAAATTGGGTCCCGTGTAAGCGGAGTTTGAG
>LGTG01000467.1 GCA_001190015.1 Candidatus Burkholderia crenata | reverse complement strand
TTCAACAGCCTGTTAGGCGAACGAGGCGACGCAATTGAGTGCGAGGGCGGCGGCGAGGAGGATCGAGGCGGTGCAGCGATAGAAACGTGTTGTCATTGTTTTTGTTTTGGACGCAAGGAGCGTGAATATTTGCGCTAGTCGTGTTGGATCGCCGCATTATCGGTCGGGCGATCCTCCTGAAGCAATCAGGAATCGAGCGCTTCCGGATTCTTCGCGCGTGTTTTATCTTCCGATGCCAGCCGGCGCGCGACCTTTTTCACGTCCTCCGCCGCAGGCAGGGTTTCCGGCCGGATGCCGCGTTCAAGCAGGGTCTTGCGAACCGCGCTATTGTTGTTGATGTGCTCCCTCGAGATCGCTTCTTCGCTTCCAAGCTTGTTTTCGCGGGAATTGAAGATGGTGCTTTCGGCCGCGAAGTCCTTTGCTTTTAGAACGATCGTGGGGGCGAAGTCGGCCAACGGCCGCTTGGCGGGGACTTTCCAGTGCAACTTCATTTGCTGGGTCGATTTTTCGAACAACGCGTGATCGCTTTTGCTCCAAATCATGCCGAAATCGTCGTTTCCACCGGTTTGTTCGAAAATCACTTCGGATAGCTCCTTTTCCGTGCTGGTCAGTTTCATGCGGGCGACAAGACGTTCCGAGTCGAGCAGACGTTGCTCGATCAACTCGGCCCGGCGGGTCTGGACGGCGAAATAGGTCTGTGCAAACGCAATCTCATGCTTCTTGGGATCGCCGTTTTGCGCGACCAGATAACAGGCGTAGCGAGTGAGCATGATGTCATCGACTTCGCGCTGGCTATGCAGCCGCAGGCCCAGATGTTTCGCAGGCAATCTCGGCTTGTTCACAACCTTGACGAAGTTCTCCCACTTCGCATACCCAAGCAGGTGCTGAAGGTCCCGGGCAAGCCAGAATTCAATGCCGCTGCTGAGCGTGCGCTTCGAAATGCTCCGTCAATGAGTAAATCAGTTCGGTCTTCATGTACACCATCCAAGGTGGGTTGCGCGCGGCTGGCGAGCAGGGCGGCCGGCGCAAAGCAATAAAAAAAGCGGAATCCCTTTATCAGGGACCCCGCTTTTAATAACAGCCTCGAACGACGAATTATTACATCAGACGTTAAACAAGAAATTCATCACGTCGCCGTCATGCACGACATATTCCTTCCCTTCAGCCTGCATCTTCCCGGCTTCCTTCGCGCCTTGCTCGCCCTTGAACGCGACGAAGTCATCGAAGGCGATTGTCTGTGCGCGAATAAACCCGCGCTCGAAATCCGTGTGAATAGCGCTGGCGGCCTGAGGCGCCGTGTCGCCGATATGAATGGTCCACGCCCGTACTTCCTTCACGCCTGCCGTGAAATACGTCTGCAGGCCAAGCAACTTGTAACCCGCGCGAATCACGCGATCCAGGCCCGGCTCTTCCATGCCGATATCGGCGAGAAACTCTTGCTTGTCGGCATCGTCGAGGTCCACAATTTCCGCTTCAATCGCGGCGCACACCGCCACCACCGGCGCTTTCTCGGTCTCTGCGTATTTGTGCACCG
>LGTG01000466.1 GCA_001190015.1 Candidatus Burkholderia crenata | reverse complement strand
AGTCCGTGGCAGCGCAGGACTGACGAAAACACTAACGGGCTGCTCCGACAGTATTTCCCTAAAGGCACCGACATTAGTCGATACTCCGAGCGAGAACTCGACGCAGTTGCGAACGCGCTTAATTGCAGACCACGCAAAGCCCTCGATTAGAAGACACCAGCCGAGGCGTTTGAAGAGTTAATATTCGCAACCTAAATGATGGTGTTGCAATGACTGCTTGAACCTAAGCTTTGCCGGGTACTTTTATTAGAAAATTCCATGAAAGCCAGATAAATAAAAGGCAATGGCGGACACCCTTTCCGCCAAAATTCTTCAAAAAGCCCTGCAGATCCGACGATCTGCAGGGCTTTTTGTTTTTCAACGTACGCATAACCAGCAGCACGCCCAGCGCGAATTAAATTTTTGCTGCGCGGCCCCCCGGTCATGCAAGCCGCGAGCAGCAGCAAGCCGAGCCGGGCTTGCGCGATATTGATCCCGAGGCTTCGCGTGGTAGCGTCGCCAAGCGGAAGGATGTCAAGCTAGCGACCAAAAAACGGCGCGCAACTGCACAGTACAAATACTCCGGCGACCGCCCACTCGGCGTCGCGTGCCGACACCGCGGGTAGACCCTGCCATCCACGAAAGGAGGCTTGCCACGCGCAGGTCGCCGTTCACAAGCAGCAGGGTAACCAGTGCTCCGAGCGCGGTTGTCATAGCAACGCCGGCGAGTAACGTGCGCTCCGGCGCGAAGCCGTGCCAGCGTCCAAGAAGCAGCATCACCAGCCGTGCGACAAACGAACCGGCGGCCGCGGTTACGCCCTGAAGGACGAACCTCGCGCCGGGCGAAACAAATGCAAGGGCTATCACGCCCAGAGATGCGCCTGACGAAATGCCAGGCATCTCGGGGCTTGCCATCGAATTACCCGTGGTTCGTTGAATGATGACCCCCCACGCGAAGAGCGCGCCCGCCGCAAGCGCGGCGCGCGCCAGGCGAACATGGACGTAGCTGACCAGCTCCAGCCGTCGGCCGAGCGCCAAGCCCAAATAGACTGCGAGCGCGAGCAGCCCGATTCCACCGAGGATCCACGGTATTGAGGAGCGGCCGGGTGCCTGAGCCGTGTTCAGCGCTTGACCATCAACGTGATGCGTTACGGGAAGGCGACGCAACAGTCCGACGAGTGCTAATGCGCCGATCATCGAAATCGCGGCGCCGGTCGGTAAATTTGCGCTGTCGCCTGGAAGCGCTTGTATCGACTGATCGATAAACCAGAGTGCCGACGCGCCGAAACGGTGCCCAGAGGAGGCGTTGGCCGAAAGTGCGGGCGCCTGTTAGACGCGCAACAGCGGGTGCGAACAGGCCTAGAAAACCAATCACGTCTACGGTTGCGACCACGGACGCCGATAGAAAAACAGCCCGCGGCAAGCGCGCACAACCGCGCGGCTAACAACGAAACACCGAGGCCGCGAGCACTGTCGTCGGCGAGCAACATCACGTTGAGCGGCCGCGCACCAGCGCTGCCGCAAGCAGGCTTCCAACGACAAGGCGAGGGGCTAACGCCTGAACGGCGTTCCAATTGTTCTGGTTCATCGAACCTGCGTTCCAGATATATAGAGCGAACCCAGCGCGCCGTGGTTGAACAGTGTCAGTACGTAGCTGATCGCGCCGCAATACAGGGTGACGACCAGGCTGGCGAGAACCAATACAAGCGAGGCGCTGACGCCACACAAGGGCAAGCACGACAATCATCGCGATCGCGGCGCCCGTGATAGCAATCGCGTTTTGACCGGCGAACAGCCATTGCGGAGCGAATACGGTGGTCGCTGCGATTGCGAGCGATGCCCCGGCCGACACGCCGAGCGGCGCCGGTTCGGCAAGCGGATTGCGCAACACCTGCTGAAAGATCACGCCAGCCAGTGCAAGTACCGCGCCGCTCAGCAAACAAGTGATCACACGCGGCATGAGACTGCCGCGTACGAATATCTGCGTCATATCGGACAAGTCGAGCGCGCTCAGCACGTGCCACCAGAGGATCGATCGGCAGCAGGCTGTGGAGCTGCACAAGCGTGAGTCACCCAGCCAACGTGCTGCATATGCCACGACGAGCCAGATCGGACGCGTCGTGAGGCGACGGTACGAGCTGCGAATGTTCATCGATTTAGCCATGAGGAAGCTTTGTCGCCGACGCGAGGGCCCGGCTCAATTCAATGGCGAATTGCGCCGCACAGGCCGTGGCTCCGTAGGTAAAGAAACCCGGAAGAGCGGCAACGCGCCGATTCGCTACCACGGGTAGGTGATTCCAGAGTCTGCTGTCCCCGAGGTTGTGCAGCACCACGCGATTGAGAGGCCCGCGATCGATGAAAAACATCTGCGCGGTCGTAAAGGCTGCAAGGTTTTCGATACCGGGCAAGGTGAAGCCCGATGGCGTAGGCCGGGTCCACGCGTTCGGCACACCCAGGCGGTCGAGGACATCCTGCATCATGCTGTTGGAACCATAGACGTAGAGATGACGGCCGTCGTCATAGAGATCGGTGATCAGGACGGGTGGTACCTGTCCGAGCGCGTGTATTGACCGAGTGCAACGCTCAAGCGTCTGTTCCACACCGGCGAGATACGCACGCGCTTCCCTTTCACGATCGATCCGGCTCGCGAGTCGCAAGGTTTCGGCAATCGCGCGCGAATATAGCCTGCCGCGCGACGGGTCATAGATATCGACTGTGAAAGTGGGCGCGATCCGTTCGAGCTGGGGAAGCAGTGAGGCCTGATTTGTATCCACCACAATGAGGTGGGGCCGCATCTGCACAAGCAGTTCCAGATTCGGCTCGCTATGCAGACCCAGCTCGACAATGCTGGGAGGCATGGGGGTGGTTGCGTCGCCAGGCTGAAGTAGTTTCCGCGCTCGGTCAGTGCGATGGGCGCGACACCCAAAGCGGCCAAAATCTGCGCGTCAGCCCAGCTCAACGACGCGACTTCGCAGCTCGGCCGCCGCCTTCACCGAAGCGAACGGCAAGCACCCGAGCGCGAGCAGTAATTGCCGGCGCTGCAGATTGGCGTGGCGCCGATTGGGGCATCACCACTGATACGTGGCACGCGCGAGCACTTCGCGGCGCAAACCGTAACTACAATAGTTCGCGTTCAGCGAGAAGCGCCAGTGCGTGATGTCGTAGTGCACGCCTGCGTCGAACAGCGTCACGGAGCACAGCTTCAACTGGTTGGCATCGTCGCCATAACAAGAGCCGATAAACCGCACCCCCGCGCCAAAACCGAGCCCGGTGAGCGGGCCGCCCTACAGCGTTTTGTCGAGCCACAGGCTTGCCGAATGATGCGGCACATTGTTCGCCTGATTGCCTTGTGTGCCGCTGTCGCTCGCCGTGATTACGCCGTCCATGTAGGTTTTGTATGCAGCCACTGCCTTCAGGCCGTGACCCAGGTCGGCCGTGCCGGATAACTCAGCGCCCCGTGTGAACGGCGGTCAGAAAGCGACACCAGATGGCGGCGTCGATCAGAAATGCGAAACGATCTTTTGACGACCAGCAGAGGTGCCGATAAGCAGGTCTCGGGTGCGTCGGAAAGAGTCCGAATGGCAAGTGCAGAGGCGCACGGTGCAGCACGTTTCTTAAGAGGGTGACGCCGGAGTCGGGATGCGGTAGAAGAAGGTTTTACCTACCGCCGAA
>LGTG01000465.1 GCA_001190015.1 Candidatus Burkholderia crenata | reverse complement strand
CCTAGATGACGCCAAACAGCCCGTTGAGCCGTTTCAGCGCATCGTTGACCAGCAGTCGAAATGGTCTCAGCGGGTGATCCGCCAGGACGAAATCCTCCAGTTTAAACAGAGGTTCTTGCATCTCATCCAATCCGCGCATCGCATCCATCGCCAAAGATTATGAACACGATATCCATAACGCTTGTCCCTCAAACCCCGCTTACACGGTACCCAATTTCAACAGCCTGTTAGGCAAATACTGGCGCAGCAACCCGTTGGTGTTTTCGCAAGTACCGCGTTGCCAGGGAATGTGTGGGTCGCAGAAGTACACGTTCACGCCGGTGGCGGCGGTGAGTTCCTGATGGCGCGACATTTCTTTGCTTTGGTCGTAAGTAAAGCTTTGCCGTAACGGCGCAACAATCGAATTGAGTTTGGCGGAGAAGCCCGCTAGCGCTGGCGCGGCGGTGGCGTTCTCCATCTTGGCAAGCAGCACCAGGCGGCTGGTGCGCTCGACCAGAACGCTGACACAGGATTGATTGTTCGCACCCTTGATGAAGTCGCATTCTCAGTGACCTGGCAGCAGTCGGTCTTCAATTTCGGGTGGCCGCACGTGGATACGACCATGTCGGGAATCTGTCCGCGCCGGTCTGTGCCCCGCGTGCGTGACATGCGCGTGCTGTGGCCGTGGCGCAGGCAGGCAATGAGTTGGCGGCGCAGTTCACCGCGCGGCTGAGCATAGATAGCCGTGCAGATGGTTTCGTGCGAGACGTGCTGGGTCGAGTCGGTTGGATATATGCGCTTCAGTGTGCCCGATATCTGCTGGGGCGACCATTTCCACTCAAGCAGGGTGAGAACGGTGCGCCAGCAGACGCTTTGCGGGCAAAGCCTAGCGGGATGGCGTGACGCACTGCGGCGTGCGCTGCAAAGCGCTGCAGCGGGCACCGATGCATAGCCAATAGGAGAAGCTGTTTCGCATTAACTCGCGGCTGATAGTTCCCTGTGAGCGCCCAAGTATGCGAGCCATGGCTCGCATACTTGAACCCTGCAGATGCAAGCTTGCAATGGTCAGGCGTCCTTCAGGCTGCAGTTGCTGGTAAGAAAGTTTTTCGGACATTGCGACACCTTATACGAGACAGGTGTTGCAGTTCACATTTGAGGCCGCCATAGAACATATCAGTGGACGTTTAATTCCATTCCAGTAGAAGCGCCTTTAGCTATATGCTTTGATATTGCCCCAGTCAACCTGTTTAATCAGAGGATTGATGGAACGTGGAATTAAAATTACCATCGCGTACGGAAAACACAAAGCTGTCACTTGGACGAAGTAGGGACCAACCAGGAGCTGCGATAGCCTGGGGGTGGATGTTGCCTCACTTGCCGCAAGCCTGACGCCAAAGCCTCTCGCTGCCGGTTGAGTACAAATAGGTCGCCACGGCATGACTCGCAAACGATTCCCCTCGGTTGCGGTTTTAATAAGCGTCCGGTAACATTAATGCGTGGGTGTTGTAATTTTTTTACTAAACCGGTCACCTGCCGTGACTGCCTGATTAAGCAATTTTCTATCGTTTTTCCGAGCGACGGGCAGAAAGGGCTGGAAAAAGGCGTCTTGCATAACCCGTCGTCGAGGTCTCAAAATCACTAAACAAGCCCTCGTGACCGGTGTTAATAAGATAAGAAGAGGGCCGTATTCTAATTACTTCCACCACCATGGCGACGCTGTGATCCGACACACTCTGGGCGGCCTGATGCTGGTGCTGTTATGCATCGGCCGTGCGGTTGCGGCGGGTCCTGATTGCTCACGTCCCTTTACGCTTGCGCTGCACAATCACGGCCTGCTTTATTCCGATGATACCGACACAGGTATCGACAAGGATTTCACCGACAAACTGATTCGCCGCAGCGGTTGCCAGATCAGCGTCAGCCTTATATCGCGTGCGCGCATCTGGCAGTTGATCGAATCCGCAGCGACAAGTTTCAACTGGGCGTGATCCACAGCTTCCGCTACAGCGACTCCGCCAACCGCCTGATCGATACGCTCGCGGCTGAAAACCGCGTCAGCCAGGCCGGCGGCCTGGAGCCGCTGTTGAGGCGCTGATTCACCAGCGCATCCAGGGCATGATCATGGAGCCGTTCGATTACCCCGCGCTGGATGAAAAGAAGATCCGCGATGTCACCATCATCATCGAGTTCAACGATCAGGCCATCTCCCATGGCCTGATCATGTCGAAGAAGGCGCTTTCGCCGGCCAAGCAGGACAAGTGGCGCGCGCTGGTGAACGAGATGCGCGCGGATGGAACCGTTCTGCGTATTTTCGAGAAGTACTTCAAACCCGATCTGGCCAAATCCATGGTAGATTTTCAGGTACCCCCTTGACCTGGGCTCGCCTGGTATTGCTGCCCCTGCTGATCTTGTCCGCCGCCCTCGGCGTCACATGGATCGTCTGGGATCCTGAGCGGCAAGCTTCCCACAACGAATTGCTCTTCCAGTTCAATTCTTCACTGGGCGACGTGGTTAGACAGCGCATGTCGGCTTACGATTAGATGCTGCGCGGCGTGCAAGGTCTCTTCGCCGCCACCGGCCACATGGATCGCGACAACTTCCGCGATTACGTCAGCGCGCTCAATCTCGACGCCAATTTTTCCGGCATCCAGACTATCGGGGTCATTGAATGGGTACCGGCGGCGCGCAGGGACGCGCATATTGCCGCGATGCATCAGTTGGGTTTTACCGGCTATGCCATCCAGCCGCAGGGCTTGCGTGAGAACTACGCGCCGATCATCCAGCAGCGCGAACCGTCCATTGCAAGCAACCGCGCCCCGCTCGGCATGGATCCCTGGGCCGACCCTGTGCGGCGGCAGGCTATGGAGAAGGCACGCGATTCCGGCATGGTGGCGGTCTCCGGAAAAGTCCGGCTGGGCGTGGAACCGTCCGCCGCGACCTTGCTTTACCGCTCTCCTGGCTCAGGGGAGCAGCACCAGCCTCCTCTCTCAGCCAATGAGTTCTGGTCGTCGCAGGGCACGACTGGATGCTCTCGATGACCACCCTGGACGATTTCAAGGGCCGCTTCGGCCGCAGCCGAGCACTCACTGATCGCCGTCACTGGCACGGGCCTGAGCTTGCTGCTGGCGCTGCTCGCCTGGTTGATTGTGACCGGCCGCGGCCGCGCGATGCGGCTGGCTTCCACCATGACCCGCGAGCTGCGCGAGAGCGAGGAAAAGTTCCGCGCGATTGCGGACTGCACGGTAAACTGGGAGGTCTGGCGGGGACCGGATGGCAAACCACGCTGAATCAATCCATCGGTTGAGGAATACACCGGATACACCGTCGAAGAATGCATGGCCATGAGCGACTTCGCGGGCACGCTGATCCATCCCGACGACATGGCCCGAGTCGCGCCTGAGTTCCTGAAGGGGCTCCAGGACTCTCGCGGCGACGACCTGGAATTCCGCTGCGTCCGCAAGGACGGCTCGCTGGTCTGGCTGTCTGTTTCCTGGGTTCCAATCACCGACGCCAACAGCATCATCCTGCGGGTCAACTCGGCGTTCACCGAGTGCACCGGCTACACCGCGGAGGAAGCAGTGGGCCAGACACTGCGGATGCTCCGCTCGCACCATCACGACGAAGCTTTTTTCCGCGAGATGTGGGAAACGATCCATCGCATGGGCGGCTGGCAGGGCGAGATCTGTGGGCGTCGCAAGAATGGCGAAGTCTATCCAAAATGGCTGACGATCTCGGCGGTGACGGGCGAAGGCGGCGTCATCAGCCATTATGTGGGCACGCACCACGACATCACTGAACGCAAGATCGCGGAAGAACGCATCAAGGAGCTGGCTTTCTTCGACGCCCTCACGCGTTTGCCCAACCGCACCTTGCTGCTGGACCGCCTGACGCAGGCCATTACCGTGAGTGCGCGAAGCGGGGCGTGCGGAGCGTTGCTGTTCATCGACCTGGATCACTTCAAGACGCTTAACGACACAATGGGCCACGACAAGGGCGACCTGCTGCTGAAACAAGTGGCGCAGCGTCTGGCCGCCAGCGTACGCGACGACAATACCGTGGCGAGAGTAGGTGGCGACGAGTTCGTGGTGGTGCTCGGAAGCCTCGACGAAACCTGGCAGGAAGCCGCTAGCCAGACAGAAGGCATGGGCGAAATAATCCTTGATATTCTCGGCGAGTCGTACCAGCTTGACGACATCGACTACCGAAGTACCGCCAGCATTGGCGCCACTGTCTTCAGGGGCTATCAGACCCCCATCGACGAGTTGCTGAAGCAGGCCGACCTCGCCATGTACAAGTCGAAGGAACTGGGGCGCAACGCGCTGTGTTTCTTCGACCCCGCCATGCAGACCGTGGTAGTGGAACGAGCAGCGCTCGAGGCGGGCTTGCGAAGGGCAATAGAGGGCAATTCAGTTCCTGTGGTGCATTACCAGGCGCAGGTGCTCGACGGCAACCGGGTTATCGGGGCCGAAGCGCTTGTGCGCTGGCAGTATCCAGAGCGCGGCATGGTCCCGCCCACCGACTTCATTCACCTCGCGGAAGAGACCGGGATGATCCTGGCGCTGGGCAACTGGGTGCTGGAAACCGTGTGTACTCAACTGGCGTCGTGGGCCATGCGGCCGGATATGTCCCACCTGACGATCGCGGTCAATGTCAGTGTGCAGCAGTTCTGCGAGCCCGATTTCGTGGCCAAGGTGTTGAACGTGATCCGTCGAACGGGCGCCAACCCGAACCGGCTCAAGCTGGAACTGACCGAAAGCGTGCTGGTGGACAACGTGCAGGACATCATTGAAAAAATGTACGCGCTCAAGGCGCGCGGCGTGGTCTTTTCGCTTGACGATTTCGGTATCGGCTATTCATCGCTTTCGTACCTGAAGCGGCTACCTTTGGACCAGTTGAAAATCGATCAGTCATTCGTGCGCGACCTACTCACCGATCCAAACGATGCGGCCATTGCGAGGACTATCGTGGCGCTGGCGCAGAGCCTTGGCTTGGGGGTGATTGCCGAAGGCGTGGATACAGAGAAGAGCAACGCGACTTCCTGGCTGACGCAGGTTGTCATGCCTACCAGGGTTTCTATTTTTGCCGGCCATTGCCTGTTGAAGGCTTTGAAGAGTTTGCGGGCAAGGGTCGAATGAAGCCGGAAGCGGCCAGTGCACAATAGCTCGACCGTCTGACCACATTAGTTCGCACGGGCTCAGTTTCGCAGGTCCGTCAGGATCTGTTCCGCCAAAAAATCACAGGGCGGGCGGTTCGATCCCGCGCTGCGCGCGAGCACGATTTCCAGGTCTTGCAACGCCGGCAAGCCGTCCGCGCTACCAAGCTGGACGAACCGTTCCGGGATGCTGCACCGGGACAGCGGCGCGATTGCGAGCCCTGCCTCCACCATGCTGAAAAGGCCTAGCAGGCTGGGGCTTTCGTAAGACGTGCGATAGCTGATCTTCGCCCGTTCGAGCGCGTGGATCGCCTTGGACCGCGCGATGCTACCCGGCGCGAAGACGGCAATGGGCAGCGGACGTTCCTTCCAGACCTCGTTGCCGACAGCGTAACCGGCCCAGACCATGGGTTCCAGGCGGATAAAGTCGCCGCTCAATCCCTTCATTCGCGTCATGCAGGCGAGATCGATCTTGCCTTCCTTGATGAGCGGTGCCAGTGCGTTGCTCGGCATGCCGATGACCTGGATCTCGACCTTCGGGTAAGTCGCGGAAAATTTTCTCAGCACGGAGGGCAGGAGAGACGACGCGTAGTCGTCCGGTACCCCGATCGCCACCCGCCCCCTGACGTCCGGGCGAACAATCGAAGCCCAGGCTTCGTCGCGCAGGGCAAGCAAACGCCGCGCGTAGGCGAGCAGCACATGGCCGTCCTGGGTCAGCGTGATGTTGCGTGGTTTGCGCGAAAACAAGGGCTTTCCCAAAGACGCCTCGAGCGACTTGATCTGCATGCTCACGGCGGATTGCGAGCGATGCACGAGAGCGGCGCCGCGCAGGAAGCTGCCTGTGTCGGCGACGGCGACAAACATGGAGAGCGCATCGAGATCGAAGGTTTTCATCGATATCAGAAAAGCTGAACAAAGTCTTCAATATAACTCGCTTTTCTGAATCTTGACGGCCTTGCATACTGAGGGTCCCTCAACGCGAATGGCCGGAAAAGAAACGATGTCGATGACTTACGATGACTTCAGGAAGCTCGGACTCACAATCGATATGACTCGCGGAAAGCCGTCTTCAGAACAACTCGACCTGTGCTCGGACGCACTGGCCAACGCGCTGAAGGCGGGCGAATTCACGTCGCGCGATGGCATTGATTGTCGTAATTATGGTCATGCCCTGGGTCTGCCCGAGGCACGTGAGCTCGGTGCCGATCTGCTTGGGGTTGCCGCGGAACAGGTGGTGGCGGCGGGCAATTCCAGCCTCGAGCTGATGCATGACGCCATCGCGTATGCCATTCTGCACGGCATGGCTGACGGCACGCCCTGGCGCAACGCGGGCGACGTCGCGTTCCTTTGTACCGTGCCGGGATACGACCGCCATTTCTCGATCTGCGCGGCGCTTGGCGTGCGCATGATCCCGGTGCCGCTGACCGGCAATGGTCCCGATATGGATTTTGTCGAAGCGCAGGTCGTCGCCGATCCGGCCATCAAAGGCATGTGGTGCGTGCCGCTGTACAGCAATCCAACCGGTGAAATCTACTCGGCCGATACAATCCGCCGACTCGCTTCCATGGAAACCGCCGCCTCCGACTTTCGTCTGTTCTGGGATGACGCTTACCGGTTCCATCACCTGACTGAGCAGAAGCACACCACGTTGAACATGATCGATGCTTGCGCGGCGGCGGGTCATTCGGACCGGGCGCTGATGTTCGCGTCGCTGTCCAAGATTACGATAGCGGGGGCCGCGTTGGCGTTCGTTGCATCGTCGCGGCGTAACGTCGACTGGTGGCAGCGTTGCTCGTTTATCAGGACCATCGGGCCGGACAAGCTCAATCAACTCCGCCACGTCCGGGTGCTGCGCGACCGGCAGGCATTGGAGGGTTTGATGGAGAGGCACCGGGCGCTGTTGCGACCCAAGTTCGACGCCATGACAACGACCTTTAGCGAGATCCTTGCCGATCTGCCGGGCGTGTCGTGGACCGTACCGCAAGGGGGTTATTTCATCAGCCTTTATACTCCCGACGGCCTCGCTAAACGCACGGTCGCGCTGGCCGCCGAAGCGGGCATTGCAATGACGCCGGCGGGCGCTGCGTTCCCTCATGGTCTTGATCCGCGCGACCGGCATTTGCGCGTCGCGCCGACCTTTCCTGCGCTCGATGAAGTGAAGCGCGCCGCGCAAGGTATTGCCTTGTCGTTGCGCCGCGCGTTTGAGGAGCGGCGTTGAGCTTTTTAAATTCTGCGGAGAAGCGGTCTCGTTTGATATGCGGTTACCGCGAATTGGCAAGGCCGCTTCTGCAAACCGGCGCAGGCCCGCCGCGTGTTCGGCACGAGTAACGTCAGGCCGACAAGCAGCAGTGCGGCCACCGATGCCAACCCGTACACCGGCTGAAAAGAACCGGACAGCGTTTTGCACAAACCGCCCGCCACGTTTCCCAACCCGACGCTCACGCCGAACGCTGCCTCGCAGATTCCGCATACCATTGCCGCGAGAGCCGGCGTGCTCGTCTTGCCGACATACGCATGCAGAAGGCCGAAGATCGGGAAGAACGAAAAGCCTATCGCGATCGCTGCAACCATCAGCGCGTAAGCGCCCGGACGCATCGTTGTGATCACGGAGGCGCAGAGAAGCAGTGCGCTGGCGCTGACCAAAGCCGTACGCATGCCGTATCTTTGAGTGCGTCCGTTTTGATCAGGACTACCATTCATATCGGCGATCACGCCAAGTACCAGTCCGCTCATCACACCGACCAGCCCCACGAGGGCGAATTCAACCGATCGTTGCAACATCTCGAAATTTGGAGGTGTTAAATGGGGCGACCGCGGGGCTGGGGCTCGCAACAAACCGGGAGGCCGATGATGCCATCGCCGGGCAGGCCAGGTGTCAATCAGTTTGAGACGAAGCAAGCGTTCTGGAAATTTATTGCCGAGGGAATGGAAAGTGACGCTGCGGCGCTGGCCTGCGGCGTGTCACAACCGTTGGGTCCGCGATGGTTTCGCGAAGCCGGCGGCATGCCGCCGATTGAGTTGGTGCCTCGCTCGGGCCGATACCTATCATTCTCAGAACGTGAGGAGATTGCGCTGCTGTGGGCTCAAGATTACGGGATTCGAGAGATCGCACG
>LGTG01000464.1 GCA_001190015.1 Candidatus Burkholderia crenata | reverse complement strand
GCAAACAATGACCTGCGCCCGACAGCGCACGCATACAAAGAATCGGCCTGACGCCGGCATTAAGAATCCCCGTCAATATGCCGATGCGATATCGACACGACAGGGCTGACGAGGCGTGCAATATTTGGCGCACACTCATACCCCGTCGTACGCGTGTTGGGTTCGACACCGGAATGAACTTGGCAGTTTGGGCCGATGTGGGACCTATTTGTTCGGCGGTAGGAAAACCTTCTTCTACCGCATCCCAACTCTTGCGTCACCCCCCCTAAAAAACGAGCTGTACCGGGCGCTTCTACTCACCCTTTGGGCTCCTTCCGACGCACCCGAGACCTGCTTACCGGCACCTCTGTTGGTCGTCAAAAGACTGTTTTGCAGAACAAGATCGTTTCGCATTTCTGATCGACGCTGCCATCTGTGGCGGCGCTACCGCTTTCTAACTGTGCTTTATATTATCACGCCCTGAGACGGTCCGTCAAGGTTTTTCCGAGGGCAGGTACAGTCCACATCCCTGACCTTGTAGCCTCCGGGTGCCGCTCATGCCAGCAGCGATAGAGGATCCGTATCCACTTGAACGCTAACGCTCTCACGGCGACCTGATACGAGCTGCCCTTCGCTCGCTGTTGCCGGTAATAGGCGCCCCGCCCAGAACGATTTGTTGATGGTCTGGCCCGCCCATTCAACGAAGGTCTGGCGCAGGAAGGTCGGGCATTGCCAGCGCCAGTGCACCCAGCACTTCTTGCCGCTGCGCTCGGTGACCGGCGTGATGCCGGAGTACTTCTGCAGTTCATCAGCGCCCTTGAAACGGTCACGTTGCTCGCCGAATGCAGCCAGCAGACGCGGCGTCAGATGCGGACCTGCTCCGGGCAAAAGCTGTCAAACAGGCCGAAGTCGGGCAGCGTCCGTGCGACTGTCGCGATTTTCTTATCGAAGACGTCGATCGCAGCGAGCGCTGTGTGCAGTTGCGCCACCAACATCAGCGCGAGCAACCGGTGATGTGCAACGATACGGGGATCGTCAGTAAGCGACAAAGCGCAGCGGATCGACTCGAGACGTTCACCAATCAGTTTGGCCCGCCGACAGTTATGCGCATGGAAGAACGTTTCAAGGGTCTTTCTGCTCGCACGCTTGACTGCAGGCAGAGTTGGCCAGCGGGTCAGGAAATCGCAAAACAGCACTGTATCGATGTCGTCGAACCATTCCAGCGCTTGAGGATAATACTGCTTGAGTGCGTTGGTTAGCCGGTTGGTGAACCGGGTCTTGTCGCCGACCAGTTCACGACGCTGTTCGATCAGGCTCAGCAAGGACCGCATGCCAGCGCTATGGCCTGTGCGAGCGGAACCGCTCAGGATGGCGTAGCCCGCAGGCCGATCGGTGGGGTCGTCCTTGGCCCGACTCGGTTTGAACGCTTCACGGTACTTCGCAAGCATTAAGGGGTTGATTGGGAATAGTGTGAAGAACGCATGTTTCTGCAACACAGAGATGATCGGGCCTCTGGCCAGCTCAAGCGCGATCGCGATGGGGCCGCCAAAGCGCTGATGTAACGCCGTTGCCCATTCATCGATGCGTGCAACCTGGTGAGGGATGCAGTCAAACTCGAGCCTGTTGTCATCGGCCTGCTGCAGGCAGATGAGATGTCATGTTTGTTGGTATCGGCCCAGTCGATGCCAACGAAAACCTTGAATTGCTGGTTCGATAGAGGTGTCATGTGAACCTCCGCAAGTGATAAATTACCCGGTAGGGACATGCCTGCTTGCGTTCAGCGAAGGCAATATAGTGAGCCGGTGCGACGGCGAACCCTGAGTATTCGTTATCGGACGCAAGCGCACCCGTGGACTCGAAGTTAATTCGGCAATCGTCCAGGCGTTTGGGTCGACTTATTCTTAGTCCATGGGCGCATGTCCCGCCTTGACTGGCAGTGAACTGCCAGTCCCACCAGTATCGATGAAAGCGGGCCAGACTATTATATTGAGCCCTGAGTCGGTCGTCACGATCGCCATGTAACACTTCCTTGTAAAAGCCGGCACCGCCGGCTGGATCTAAAAGTAGGGCTTTCGGGTGGCATAGTTACACTCAACGAAGTGTGCATGCGGTTTGCTGCACGCTCTGGCCATATCTCCAAAATAGGGAGGAAGGGCCGGCCAGCTCCAGGCAGAAAGCCCGGAAGCCGTCTCCTATAATAATGGCCAATCATCTCGATAACACCGGGCAAGATACTCGCACTCGTCAACGCTCAAGGACCTCCTATCGTGACAACGTCTTTTTTTTTTCCGGCACGGTCGAAACGGGGCGCATTCCCCGTCCTGAAGCGCCGGTCGCGGGCACGGACGGCTTGCTCGTGCTGGATCTCGCACAACGCTGTCTGTCAGCCGATACCGTTCTCGTGCATCTGTTCGATCTCGACGCCAACGCGTTGCAAGGCCGTGCTCTCGCCGATACCGCCTTACCCAAACCCCTGATCGCCGTGCTCGTCGACGCCGCCATTGCTGCCGGCAGCGTGTGTCGCGCGCGGGTATCCATTGACGAGGGCGAAGGTGCGTCGTCGAGATCGCGTTCGTTCACCATCCTTGCGCTGCCAGGCGGCACCGGCGGGGCCGGCATTGTGTCGCTGATCGTCTCGCCGTATAGCCCCGCAGCATTGGCTTCGGCTTCGGCGGAAGGCCAGGCGGTGCAAGCCGATGGCCGCACCGCGCATCTGCGTGCGGAAGCGGCGTTGTTCATGCGTGATCACGTGCTCGGCGTTGTATCGCATGATTTGCGCGGGTCGCTGAACGCGATCCATAGCTGGGAGTACGTGCTGGAGCGCAAAGTCGATACCACCGACGCCGCCGCCCAACGCGCGCTCGGCGGCATTCGCTCGGGCGTGGAACAGCAAGTGAAGCTGATCGAGCAATTTATTGATACCACCCGTGCCGAGACCAAAACGCTCGCGCTCGACCGCGCGCCGATCGCGCTGCGGCGCCTGATGGAAGAGAGCGTTCACCAAGCTCGCGCGAGTCTGGCGAGCGCGCGGCATGTCACGCTGCACGTCGAATCAGCGTTGGTGGAAAAGCAGATCAGCGCCGACGGCGAACGTCTCGCCCAGGCGCTCTGGCTGATGCTTGCGTTTGCCACCGAGGCGAGCGCGGCGGGATCGAAGGTGGTGTTGAACGGCCTGGTGGACGGCGGTGCGTTCAGCGCGGTCGTTGCGTTCACCGTATCGCAGAAAGCACTTTCGGATCCTGAACTCCCCCATGTGCTTGAGACATTTGCGCGCACCCAGGCAACGTTGCCTCGGGAAGCCGCGCGTATTGCGTGGGTGCTCGCGCTGTGCAAACGCGTGGCGGAAGCGCACGGCGGTACGTTCGAACACGACGATTTCACCGATGGCGCCCCCGTTGCGCTCAGGTTTCGCGTGCCGTTGAGCGCCGCCTGAATTAACTTTCGGTCAACTTGCACCTCTATACTGGTGCTTCCATTTTGTGGAGCAAGTTGTTTTGAATCTGGTTGTCGCGCTAATTAGTGCCTTGTTGCTCGTCGCGTTGAACGGGTTTTTCGTCGCGGCCGAGTTCGGACTCGTCAAACTGCGCGCCACGCGCGTTCAAGCAATCGCACGATCGAACGGTTTGCCTGGGCGTTTGCTGGCCAAGGTCCATGGCAAGCTCGACGCGTATCTGTCCACGTGTCAGCTCGGCATCACGCTGGCGTCGCTCGGGCTTGGCTGGCTGGGCGAACCGGCGTTCGCTCGATTGCTGCATCCGTTGTTCGCGCTCGCGGGTATCGAATCGACCAAGCTGATCGACGCCGTCTCGCTGTTCTTCGCGTTCTCCTGCATTTCGTTCCTGCACATCGTGGTGGGTGAGCTCGCGCCGAAATCGTGGGCGATCCGGCGCGCCGAACAGGTCGGCCTGTGGGTCGCCATGCCGCTCTACGGTTTTTACTGGGCAATGTACCCGTTCATCTGGGTGCTGAATTCAAGCGCGAATTTCGTGTTGCGATTGTTCGGGCTCGGAGCGGAACATGGCGGCGACGCTCACTATTCCACCGATGAACTTAAGCTGATTCTGCGCGGGGCGTCGACGGCTCACTTGCCGGACGCAACCGGCGCGGCGGATTTAGCCGGGTCTGCCTACAACGCCGATGAATGGAACACCATTGCCCATTCGCTCGATTTCAGCCGCATGACGGTCTCGGACCTAATGTGCCCGAGCCACGAAATGGTCGGCCTGCGCAACGACGTGCCCATGCGCGACAACATGCAGGTGATTGCGCGCCACCGCTTCAGCCGCTATCCCCTGTTCGCCGATGCCTCCGGCGAACACGTCCTCGGCATTATTCACCTGAAAGACCTGCTGCTTGCGCGCAATGGCGCTGGGTGCGGCCTCCTGGGCCTGAACCGCCAGGACACGAAGCCGGACGCGCTTGCCCAGCATGTGCGGCCGTTGCAATACGTCGCGGGCAATCTGTCGGCGCTTGAATTGTTCCGGCGCTTTCGCAAGGGCGTGTCGCACTTTGCGCTGGTTGGACGTAAGGGGCAAAAGCCGATCGGCTTCCTGACGTTCGATAATCTGTTGGGCGCATTGGTTGGCCAGATTCACGACGAGTTCCGTCAAGGCGACGCGGACTGGTCGCGCATGGACGACGGTACGCTGATGGGTAAGGGCAGCTTGCCGGTAGTGTCTCTTGAACGGGCGCTGGGGATCGATATTGACGAGGGCCAGGCGGAGTCGGTCGGCGGACTCGTGATCAATGCGCTGGGCGACCTGCCGAGCGAAGGACAACGGATCGGTTTTGATCGCTTCGATATCGTGGTGAAAAAGATGAACGGGCCGCGCATTGTGCTGGTACGCGTGTACCCGCATGAAGAGGTGGCGCAGGAAGCGGAGTGATCTTGCACCCCGCTTGGAGCCCTGAGCCAATTCAAACTCTCGGCACCTCTTCTTCCATCAGCAACGCGACCGGCATCGACGCCAGCGCGTCGCGCATGAACAAGCGCTGGCCATCCGACGTCGGCGCGTTGGGACTCAGCCAGTCGAACAACCCTCTTGACGCCAGCGCCTCCGGCAAAAGGACTGCCGTATCGCCCCAATGAGCGGCATCCACCAACGGCAAGCCGGTATTGCTTCCAGCCAGCAACGAATCGGCCAGCCATGTCGCGATCGCCACCGCGTACGCGCTGCCTGCATGCCTTGCAAATGCAATCACGCTGTCCGCATGGGCGCCTTCCACTTTCAGCGGGATATAAAGCACCCTGTTCGAATAGCGGATGCGCATGCGTGCGCAGCGCCAGTGCTCGCCGCACAATACCCAGCTTTACCCGGCCATCACGCCAGTTTTTCAATTGCTCCGATGGCGCACCCTCCGCCTCGCCTTCACTCAACCACGTCCGCCGTTGCTCGAAGTCGACCGGCCGCCGGTTATCAGGATCGACGAGACTGAAATCCCATAGTTCGGTTCCCCGATAAAGATCCGGCACACCGGGCGATGTCAGCCGTAACAATGTCTGCTGGAAACTATTGATCGCGCTGGTCCGCTCGATACGTTCCACGAATGCCGGCAATTCGCCCAAGAAACCATCGCGGCGCTGCGGCGCGAGAATATCGAAGAGAAAATCGCGGCATGCATTCTCGTACGCCTCATCGGGCGCGAACCAGCTCGTGCGTAACTTGGTTTCGCGCCGCGCCTTCAACTGACACGCGCTCACACGTTCGGCCAGTTCTTTCACGCCCGCCTGGTTGTCGGGGGAGAGCGTCGGCGGCCAGCAGCCGACCAGCGTCTGGTAAAGTATGGCTTCGGCTGCAGCACCCGGCGCCCAGTCGTTTTTATCGCCGTTCAACACACACCGATGCGGCGCATTCAACGTCGACCAGCTTCGCAACGTTGTAGCCCATTCATCGGAAATCTGGTTCAAACCCGCGATCCGCGAGCGCACGTCTTCGCCGCGTTTGTGATCGTGCGTCGCGGTGTTGAGCATCGCGTTCGGGAAGCGTTTGGCGCGTTCCAGATTACCCGCGTGGAACACATCGACCGACAACGAGAACTCGCCCGGATCGGCGCCCATTTCGTTGCGCGAGATCAGCCGGCTGTATCGATAACACGCGGTGTCTTCAATCGCCTTGGCTGCGACCGGCGAAGTTAGTTGGGAGAACAGAGTTTGCGCGTTACGTCGATGTGAACCGCTCGAATTCGAGCCCGCGCTGTTCGCTTGCAGACTCTGATTAGGGACGCCCGCGGACTGACGATCCCGATCCCGTCCGCGATCGAGCAGGCGCTCGCGTTCACGCGGTTTCTCTTCGACGGCTTCGTCGCCGCCCGGTCCGCCGAGCCACTGCGCGACCTGATCAAGGATGACCAGATCAGCGGGTGCCAGCGCGGCCTTCGCGCCTTTATAAGCCTGCGAGAAAAAGCGTTCATCGTCTTCGCTGCGCTGACCGCCCACGGGGTAGATCCGGTACACTGGAAAGTGCACCACGAGTTCAGCCACAACCCGGCGCAGCGATAAATCAGCGATAAATACGTGAAGTCGCGCGTAACGGGCGTATCGCGCGCGATCCGATGCAACGCCGGGCGACGCGGTCGAGCTCGGCGGACAAGTTCTCGGACAGGATCTTGCGCCGCGCAGCTTCCGCTTCGACGCCAAATTCCGCTGGGCGTCCGGACAATTCGGCCCAGTTTTTTGCCAGCGGTTCGGTGCGCGTCAGGATTTTTTCGACGACGAAATACGTGCGGCCCTCCTTAACAGGCTGTTGAAAAGTGCCCCGTCATGACGA
>LGTG01000038.1 GCA_001190015.1 Candidatus Burkholderia crenata | reverse complement strand
CCCTGCCAAGTCGTCACCTCGTCCATCACCGCATCGGTCACGAAACTGATGAACTCCGACGACACTTCGGTGCCGTACTGCTCGGCCAGAAACCCCTGGATTTCGCGCACCGTCATGCCACGGGCGTACATCGCGATGATCTTGTCGTCAAAGCCGGTAAAGCGCCGCTCGTGCTTAGGAATCGGGATCGGCGCAAAGCTGCCGTCGCGGTCGGAATCTCCAGTCGCAGCGGGCCGTCGTCGGTCAGCACCGTTTTGCCGCTCTTGCCGTTGCGATGGTTGGTCGCGTCTTCGGGCCGCACAGCACCGGCCGCATAGCCCAGGTGATGTCCCGAAGCTCGGCACCCAGCGCCCGCTCGATCAGCGCCTTCTTGAATGCGGCCGAAGCGGCGTGCACCGCTTCAGCCGTCATGGGTCCCTTCACGAACTGATCGATCAGTTCCTTCGGAATCGACGGCAACGCCGTCTGGGCATCGGTGGCCGTCTTGAGTTTGTGTGGCACACATGCTCCTTGAGCTACATGTTATGCCTTACACACAAA
>LGTG01000002.1 GCA_001190015.1 Candidatus Burkholderia crenata | reverse complement strand
ACCCCGCTTACACGGGACCCAATTTCAACAGCCTGCTATAAGGAAAGCGCAGCGAAAAACTCAGTTCACTTCAGTCCCAGCGTGAATTCCTTGTGACCGCCGAACCCGAAGCGCATGGCCGGCAGCATACGGTCGGCAAACGAATTTTCTTCGCGCGACCGGAACCGCGAATACAACGCCGCCGATAGAACTTACGCCGGCACCGCTTCCTCGATCGCCGCCTCAATCGTCCACCGCCCTTCGCCGCTATCGGCCACTTCGGCCGAGTATTTATCGAGGGGGCTATTGCCCGCCAGCGTACCCGCCGTCAGATCGAGCAGCCACGACGACACCAGGCTCCCACGCCGCCAGACATCGGCAATATCTGTTATATCCAGATCGTAGCGCTGTGCCTCGGGCAACTCAGTCGACGACTTGTGCTTGAGGATGTCGAATCCTTCCGCGTACGCCTGCATCAAGCCGTACTCGATCCCGTTATGCACCATCTTCACGAAATGCCCCGATCCCACCGGACCCACGTGCATATAGCCGTTTTCCACGCGCGTATCGCGGCCTTCGCGATACGGCGTGGCGGGAATATCGCCGCGTCCGGGAGCCAACACGGAGAGAATCGGATCGTGCCGCTGCACCACGTCCTCGTCGCCGATCATCATGCAATAACCGCGCTCGAGACCCCACACGCCGCCGGACGTGCCGACATCGACGAAATGGATGCCCTTCTTCTTCAGCTTCGCCGCATGGACGATGTCGTCCTTGTAGAAGCTGTTGCCCCCGTCGATGATCGTGTCGCCAGCGTCAAGGATCTCGTAGAGATCGTTCAGCGTGTCTTCGGTGATCTTGCCCGCCGGCAACATCAGCCAGACCGAGCGTGGCGCGGCAAGCTTCTTCACGAGATCGCCCAGGTCACTTGCACCGGTCGAGCCGTCGGCCACCACCGCCTGCGTCGCTTCGGGCGCATGGTCTTACACCACGCAGGTCTGCCCGCCGCGCATCAACCGGCGCGCAATGTTCGCGCCCATACTGCCTAGTCCCACGATTCCGATCTGCATGATGGGCTTACTCTTACTCCTTATGGCTGGTTCTGACGCGTTCGATCTGCTTTTTCGCTTCGTTGTAGACGTGTTCCGGCGTGAAGCCGAATTTCTTCTTCAGGTCGGCGAGCGGAGCCGACGCGCCGAACGTATGCATCACGATCTGCGAACCGAGACGGCCGACATAGCGGTCCCAGCCGAGCGCGCCTGCCTGCTCTACGCACACACGCGCGGCGACATCCGGCGGAAACACGGAATCCTTATAGGCATCGTCCTGCCGTTCGAACAGGTCCCATGACGGCATGGAGACGACCCGCGCCGCGATTCCCTCGCTCTTGAGCTTCTCATAAGTGTCGACGCACACCGACACTTCGCTGCCCGTCGCCATCAGGATAACTTTGGGCTTCTTGCCGCCTTCAGCGTCGGCGAGAACATATGCGCCTTTGTGAACCCCCTTCGCCGATGCATACTTTGACCGGTCAAAAGTTGGCAGCGGCTGGCGCGAGACCACAATACAGGCCGGCCGTTGCGATTCGGACAATGCGGCACGCCACGATTCGGCGACTTCGTTCGCATCGCCCGGACGATAGGTGCTGAGTCCCAGTACCCCGCGCAATGACGCCAGTTGTTCGATCGGCTGATGCGTCGCACCGTCTTCGCCCACACCAATGGAATCGTGCGTGAACACGTAGATCACCGGCACTTCCATGATGGATGAAAGCCGGATAGACGGCTTCATGTAGTCGTTGAAAATCAGGAACGTTGAGCCGTAGGGCCGCAGGTTCGACAACGCGATGCCGTTGCAGATCGCGCCCATTACGTGCTCGCGAATACCGAAGTGCAGGTTGCGGCCGGCGTAGTTGTCGTACTCGAAACTGCCCGCGCCTTCGAACTTCATATCGGTTTTCGTCGATGGCGACAAATCCGCTGAACCGCCGATCATCCAAGGGAAACGCTTTGCAATGGCGTTCAACACCTTGCCCGATGATTCCCGCGACGCCATGCCCTTCGCATCGGCGTCGAACGTGGGAATGTCCGCGTCCCAACCCTCCGGCAACTCATGCGCTTCGATCTGCGCAAACTCCTTCGCCAGATCCGGATACTTCTTCGCGTAGTCATCGAAACTCTTTTGCCACGCTTCGCGCGCCGCCTTGCCGCGCGTGCCGATGCCCTCGTTGAAGTGCTCGTACACGCCGTCCGGCACGAGGAAACTCGAGTCCTCCGGCCAGCCGTAAAACTTCTTGGCGAGCTTGATTTCATCTACGCCCAGTGGCTCGCCGTGCACCGCGGAGGTGTCCTGCTTATGCGGCGCACCCCAGCCGATAATGCTCTTCACCACGATCAGAGTAGGCGCGTTGGTGTTGGCCTTCGCCTTGTTCAGCGCAGTTTCAAGCGCGGCGCCGTCGTTGGCGTCGTCAACGTGCATGGTGTTCCAGTGGTAGCCCTTGAACCGGGTCTCCACGTCATCGCTATACGCAAGGTCCGTGTGCCCTTCAATGGTCATGCGGTTGCTGTCGTAGATCCAGATCAGGTTCGACAACTTCAAGTGCCCCGCCATGGAGGCTGCTTCGTGCGAGATACCTTCCATCATGTCGCCGTCGCCGCACAACGCATACACGCGATAGTCAAAAATTTGCGCATCCGGCTTGTTGAAATGCGACTCGTACCAGCGCGCGGCCATCGCCATGCCGACGCTATTTCCAAGTCCCTGCCCGAGCGGCCCCGTCGTGGTTTCAACGCCCGTAGTCATGCGGTATTCCGGATGGCCAGGCGTCTTGCTGTCGAGTTGCCGAAAATGCTTGATGTCATCCAGCGATAAAGCCGGACCACCCGTTGGCTTACCGCCGTGATCGACGGCTTTCACCCCGGTCAGGTGCAGCAGCGAATACAGCAACATGGACGCGTGGCCAACCGACAGCACGAAGCGGTCGCGATTCGGCCACAGCGGCTCCGCCGGGTCATAACGCAGGTGGTTTTGCCACAGGTGAAAGCCTACCGGCGCAAGCGCCATTGGGGTGCCCGGGTGACCGGAATTGGCTTTTTGCACGGCGTCCATGGATAACGTGCGGATGGTGTTGATGGCGAGGGTGTCGAGATCGGAAGAGGACTTCGAGGGGATTTGTGGCATGAGCGACGACTCCTTTGCGTAGGGCGCGCTGAGGCACGAGAGGCACCACAGCGGCAACCGGGACCTTCAAGCAAGTGTAGTGCCATGACAACTGGCGCGTCACCAACGAGCAAGCGCGCGCCAGCCAAGCGCGGCACGGCTTATGACAGACGATTACGACATCAACCGAAACAACAACTTTACGCTTGAAACCATGCAAAAATGGATGCAGTGGGTAAAAAATCGTGGCCGTTTCGAATTAGCGTAACGATAGCGTATGACACTTTTCAGCGAATCGATCAGGGTGTGGGATTCGGCTGGGATTCGTGAAGCGCATCGATTTCGGCCAGGATCTCATCCGACAATTTCACGTCCAGGCTGCTGATGTTCTCGTGCAATTGCGCGAGCGTTGTTGTGCCGATCAGCGTGCTGGTGGTGAACGGCCGGCTGTTTACGAACGCAAGCGCGAGTTACGCTGGGCTCAGGCCGTGACGCTTGGCGAGTTCCACGTAAGCGCTGATCGCCTTGACCGCGTGTGGCTAACGCGGGCAAATCGCTCGAACAACGTGATGCGAGCGCCCGCCGGACGCGCACCGCCCTCGTTACTGCCGGATAACCACCGAACGCCAGCGGCGAATACGCCAGCAGGCCGACGCCTTCCCTGTGCGTGAATTCCGAGAGCCCCGTTTCGAACGTGCGGTTCACCAGGCTGTACGGATTCTGGATGCTCACAATTCTCGGCAGGCCGAGTTTGTCGGCGGCCTGAAGGAATTGCGAGACACCCCAAGGTGTTTCGTTCGATACCCCGAACGTAGCGGATCTTGCCGGCCTTCACGAGATCGCCGAGCACCTTCAGCGTCTCTTCAATAGGCACCGTGTATTCGTCCTTGACCCACGGATAGTCCGCGTGTCCGAACGTCATCGTGCTGCGGTCGGGCCAGTGCAACTGGTACAAATCGACGTAATCCGTCTGCAGCCGTGCGAGGCTGGTATCAACGGCTTCGGTCAGGTTCTTCCGGTCAAACTGGTTGCCTGCGCCGCGAATATGCCGTGGGTTGTGCGGCTGGCGCGCGGGCCCCGCGATCTTGGTCGCGGGCACGATCTTCTCGCGTGCGCCCGGGTTCGCTGCCAGCCACGTGCCGATGTACGCCTCCGTGCGCCCTTGCGTCTCGGGGCGCTGCGGCACCGGGTACATCTCGGCGGCGTCGATCAGGTTAATGCCGGCATCGAGCGCGGTATTGAGCTGCGCGTGCGCATCGGCTTCCGTGTTCTGCTCGCCCCAGGTCATCGTGCCCAGTCCGATCAGGTTGACATTGACATCCGTTCCACCGAGATTCCGGTACTCCATTGCTTGCTTCCCCATGTTCGTGTTCAGGTTTTAAAGGCACTCGCCGAGTGCTGAAGCTACCATAGCGCGGGCCTTGCTGCATCGATGCCCATCGCCACGTCGTGCTCCCAGCCCGGTAAGCTAATGGCATGCGGCGAATTTGCCTTTCATTAGCTTTTCAATATCACCGCCTTCATTCAAGATCCGAACACGAGAGACGCCTTCGATGCAGGCCCCCGACCTTTCCCGCACCACGTCCGGCGCGGCGCACCCACGCGGTTCCTCCGTCATCGTGATGCTGGTCGTGACGACCTTCTTCATGGAGAACCTCGACGGCACGATCATCGCCACGGCACTGCCGCAAATGGCGCGCTCATTCGGCCTGCGCACTCTGTTCGGCAGCGCGATCGCCGTGTTCACGGTTGCGTCCGTGCTGTGTGGCATGACGTCGACCCTGCCCACGTTCACGGCGACGCGTGTGCTGCAGGGTATTGGCGGCGCGATGATGGTGCCCGTCGGGCAGCTCGCTGTATTACGCACCACGCCCAAAGAAGGCTTGATGCGCGCTATCTCGATCATTATTACCTGGCCTGGTCTTGTCGCGCTCGTGATCGGGCCGCCGCTGGGCGGGGTTATCACCACGTATTCGTCGTGGCGCTGGATCTTTTACCTGAATGCCGCTCGGGGTGATCGGCTTGATGGTGGCGCTTCGTTATCTCGACAACACCCGCGAGCACGCCAGCCGCCGGTTCGACTTTCTGGGTTTCGTGCTATGCGGCCTTGCCTGCACGACCCTGCTGATGACTCGTCGGCCGCAACGACATGCCTTGGGCGCTTGCAAGCGGGCTGATCGCGCTCGGCGTGCTCGCGGGCGTGGCCGCGTGGTAACATGCGCGGCGCCGCGCGGCCGGACCATCTCAACGCACTGCAGATCAAGACCTTCAGGGTAGCGATGGGCGGTAGCTCGCTGTTTCGCATCACCATCAGCGCGGCGCCGTTCCTGTTGCCGCTGATGTTTCAGGTCGGCTTCGGGCTGAACGCGTTCGAATCCGGGGGCTGCTGACGTTATCGGTCTTCGCTGGCAATTTATCGATGAAACTCGTCACCACGCCGGTCATGCGGCGCTTCGGGTTTCGTCCAGTGCTGATCGTGAACGGGGATCGTGGCGGCTGCGTCGCTGGTGGTGATGAGCTTGATATCGCCCACGACGCCGACCTGGATCATTGTCGCCGTGTTGTTTGCGAGTGGGCTGTCGCGCTCGCTGCAGTTCACGGCGCTGAACACCCTCAGTTTCGCCGATGTCCCGAAGGCGCAGATGAGCGGCGCGTCGGCGTTGTCGAGCACGCTGTTCCAGTTGACGATGGGGATTGGCGTCGCGCTGGGGGCCATCGCTTTGAGGCTCACAGAATGGATGCATGGTCATGACGCGCAGACGGTCGTGCCGGCGGCCGATTTCAGTATCGCGTTCCTGACCGTGGGGGCGGTGGGATTACTGGGAGTGGCGGATCTGTTCAGTCTGCATCGCGATGCAGGAGCGCACGTCAGCGAACATGGAAGGAAGGGGTGAAATGAGTTGGACCTGAGCGTTATAAGAAGCTATCTGTTCAAGTTTATACAAGACCATGTAATAAAGCGAATTCCAAAAAGACAAAAGCCATTCCGAATTCTACATTTCGGAATGGCTTTGCCTGAGCAATTATTTGAATCTGCTGAATCTTTTGGGGTGGCTGATGGGGCTCGAACCCACGACAACAGGAATCACAATCCTGGACTCTACCAACTGAGCTACAGCCACCAAGGTCTTACTTTTTGCTGCCTTTCCAACTCACCAGGAACCGGCTTGCTGAACCGTAAAGCGCGATTATATGAACAAAGATTCGCTTTGCCTAGTCCCTTATTCGATCAATTCGACAGCATCCCGCAGATGAGTGCGCGCTTCATCGAAAATGGCCATATCACCGGTTGCGAGGCGGCGGCTATCCGAGAGCATGCGACGCCAGCCACGCGCACCCGCCACGCCTCGATACAAACCCAGCGCGTGCCGCGTAATGCCACCGAGGAACGTCCCCCGCGCCACTTCCTGACGCGCGTAGTCGATCAATCCGGCCTCAACTTCCTCGCGTGACAACACGGACGTTTGCGCGCCGTAAAAACGGGAATCGACGTCCGCGAGCACGTAGGGGTTGTGATAAGCCTCGCGGCCAAGCATCACGCCATCGACATGTTTCAAATGCTCTTCCACTTCGTCGAGCGTTTTGATGCCACCATTGATCGATATCTCCAGATGCGGGAAATCGCGTTTCAACTGGTACGCATATTCATACTTCAGCGGCAGAATCTCGCGATTCTCCTTCGGGCTCAAGCCCTTCAGGATCGCATTACGCGCGTGGACGATAAACACCTCACATCCGGCATCGGCAACCGTACCGACGAAATCCCGCACGAACGCGTAGTCCTCAACCGCGTCCACGCCGATCCGGTGCTTGACCGTGACCGGAATCGATACTGCATTGCGCATAGCCTTTACGCCATCCGCCACCAGTTGCGGTTCATTCATCAGGCACGCGCCAAAGGCCCCGCGTTGCACGCGCTCGGACGGGCAACCGCAATTCAGGTTGATCTCGTCGTAACCCCATTGCTCGCCGAGCTTCGCGCTACGGGCGAGATCGGCCGGTTCGCTGCCGCCGAGTTGCAACGCGACGGGTGCTTCGCCTGGCGTGAACGCGAGATGGCGCGCGACATCGCCGTGCAACAACGCGCCGGTCGTGACCATTTCGGTGTAGAGCCACGTATGCCGCGTCAAGATCCGGTGGAATGACCGGCAATGGCGGTCAGTCCAGTCCATCATCGGGGCAACGCTGACGCGGCGGGGGCTGGGTTTTGATGCTGTTGACATGAGGAACTGCTAATTTTTAAGCGCGAGACGCGTGTTTTGGGCGTCGAATGTGTAATTTTACCGTAACGCTGGGCCTGTCATAAATTTTGTGTGTAAGGCATAACATGTAGCTCAAGGAGCATGTATGCCACGCAAACTCAAGACGGCCACCGATGCCCAGACGGCGTTGCCGTCGATTCCGAAGAAACTGATCGATCAGTTCGTGAAGGGACTCATGACGGCTGAAGCGGTGTACGTCGCTTTGGCCGCATTCAAGAAGGCGCTGATCGAGCGGGCGCTGGGTGCCGAGCTCGGACATCACCTGGGCTATGCGGCCGGTGCTGTGCGGCCCGAAGACGCGACCAACCATCGCAACGGCAAGAGCGGCAAGACGGTGCTGACCGACGACGGCCCGCTGCGACTGGAGATTCCGCGTGACCGCGACGGCAGCTTTGCGCCGATCCTGAGTCCTAAGCACGAGCGGCGCTTCACCGGCTTTGACACAAGATCATCGCGATGTACGCCCGTGGCATGACGGTGCGCGAGATCCAGGGATTTCTGGCCGAGCAGTACGGTACCGAAGTGTCGCCGGAGTTCATCAGTTCCGTGACCGATGCGGTGATGGACGAGGTGACGACTTGGCAGGGCCGCCCCATTTAACATCTCCAAATTTAGAGATGTTGCAACGATCGGTTGAATTCGCCCTTTACCAGGATTCGTTTGTAAAATGCCATTCATGGTCTGCCAGATGGCAGGCTTTTATCCGCGTGCGCCCAGCATGGGCGCAATCTTGGAGGTGTAAGTCCTCCCGTGAGTTGACCACAGCGAACGAAGTGAAGCGCAACTGCGTGAGGGTGACCGAGCGTGGGGAGGAAGCGTGGAGCGAAACCGTGAGCCGATGTACAAGAACCGGATAGAAGGCGGTGCCGATCAGGGCAAGCGGGCGCGTAACCGCGAAGCTCTCGTGGTCAAGG
>LGTG01000463.1 GCA_001190015.1 Candidatus Burkholderia crenata | reverse complement strand
CGCTTCCTCCCCACGCTCGGTCATCCTCACGCAGTTGCGCTTCACTTCGTTCGCTGTGGTCAACTCACGGGAGGACTTACACCTCCAAGATTGCGCCCATGCTGGGCGCACACGAAAAAACTCACGTTTCCGTGGGTTTTTTCGTACCAGCCAAGCCAGAGGAAGGCTTACATCGCCCCAACCAGGCCTGCGTCGTGAGCCTGTTGATCCGCGTGATAGCTCGACCGCACCATGGCGCCGACGGCCGCGTGCGTGAAGCTCATCTTGTAAGCTTCTTCCTCGTACATCTTGAACGTGTCCGGATGGACGTACGAACGCACCGGGAGATGGTGTTCGGAAGGCTGGAGGTACTGGCCGATCGTCAACATGTCGACGTTGCGCGCGCGCAGGTCGCGCATGACCTGAAGAATTTCTTCTTCCATTTCGCCCAGGCCGACCATCAGGCCGGACTTAGTCGCCACTTCCGGATGCAGCGCCTTGAAGTCCTTCAGCAGCTTCAGCGAATGCGCGTAGTCGGAACCCGGACGCGCTTCCTTGTACAGGCGTGGCACCGTTTCAAGGTTGTGGTTCATCACGTCCGGCGGCGCGGCGGTCAGGATACCAATCGCGCGGTCCAGACGGCCGCGGAAATCCGGCGTCAGGATTTCGATGCGCGTCATGGGCGAATGCTCACGCACTTGGCGGATACATTCCACGAAGTGCGCTGCACCGCCGTCGCGCAGGTCGTCGCGGTCCACGCTCGTGATCACCACGTACTTGAGCTTCAGCGAGCCGATTGTGCGGGCGAGGTTCAGCGGTTCGTCGGCATCGAGCGGATTGGGGCGGCCGTGACCCACGTTGCAAAACGGGCAGCGACGCGTACATTTGTCGCCCATGATCATGAACGTCGCAGTGCCCTTGCCGAAACATTCACCAATGTTTGGGCAGCTTGCTTCTTCACAGACCGTATGCAGATTGTGTTCGCGCAGGATCTGCTTGATCTCGGTGAAACGCGAACTTCCTGTTGCGGCCTTCACCCGAATCCATTCCGGCTTTTTCAGCTTTTCGATCGGGATGATCTTGATCGGGATGCGCGCCGTCTTCGCTTGCGCTTTTTGTTTGGCGGTGGCGTCGTAGTGTGCGGCAGCGGGGATTAATGCGTCAGTACTGCCAGCCAGATTTCCGGTTACGTCAGTCATTCGGTCGTTCCATTCAGACGGCCACGCCGTTCTGCGGTTGGGCGGCGGTCGCGCGATGGCCGCCGATATGGTGAATGAGGCTTTCAGCCAGCGCTTGAGCCACGTTGTTCCAGTGTGCTGCCATGCCGAGTGTTGCCATGTCGACGGTTTCCAGTCCGGCGTAGCCACACGGGTTGATCGCGAGGAACGGTTGCAGGTCCATTTTCACGTTGAGGCTCACACCGTGATAACTGCAGCCGTTGTGAATTTTCAGCCCGAGCGCTGCGATCTTTGCGCCCGCGTGGGCAAGCTGCGACGGTGTTGGCGCGACATAGATGCCCGGCGCGCGCTCCTTGCGCTCTGTTGCGAGATTATACGATGCAAGCGTTTCGATCACGCCGGCCTCGATTCGCTGCACGAGTTCGCGCACCATCAGTTTCCGGCGACGCAGATCGAGCAGCAGGTACGCGACGACTTGTCCGGGACCATGGTAGGTGATCTGGCCGCCGCGATCGACCTTGACGAGCGGAATGTTGCTGTTGGGGTTGAGCAGATGCGCCGGGTCGCCGGCCAGTCCCAGGGTGAAAACGGGCGGATGCTCGACGAGCCAGATTTCGTCCGTGGTCTCGGGCGTGCGCGTTTCCGTGAAGGCGCGCATGGCGTCAAAGCTTTGTGTGTAGGGCTCGAGGCCGCGCCAGCGGAAAATGACCGAGGGGGCCAAGGCGCCAGGGACCGCGCGATCTATTGACGCTGAGGGGGAAGTTATTACCGGCGTTATTACCGGCTGGGCGGACATAGTTCCGCTAGTTTACCGAAGTTCGGTCTCGCATGCCGGGAGGGTACTCGTGCCAGTGGACCGGGGAATGACTGGTGCCAGTGGGCTGGGGCTGGGGGGGTGTCTGAATTTTTGTGTGCGAGATCGGCATAGGGTACGACCATAAGGCCGTACCCCTGCCACACCACCTGGCATGCGGGTCCGCACCGGGCGGCTCGAGAAGTTGAGGTTATGAATCGAGGCAAACCCAACTGGTCAAAGTAG
>LGTG01000462.1 GCA_001190015.1 Candidatus Burkholderia crenata | reverse complement strand
ACAGATATCCTGCTCGGTTTCGAACTCGCCGAAAAATATAGGTAATTGTAAGATCTACAACACCAATCAAACTATCGGTACCTTCCTGTTCCAGTTGCTGCCGCTCGCCGCCTGGAAAATCGCACCGAACCTGCAAACCGTACTCGCCGCCGCCGTCGTCGCACGTGTCCTCGCCGTCGTACTCCTCGCACGAGCGAGCTTTAAGGTGCTCGACATCAAACGCATCGAATGGCCGCAGCTAGGCGTTGCCGGCGGCTTGTTCAAGTTCGGCGGCTGGATGCTGGTTGCAACCATCTTCAGCATGATCACGGACTCCCTCGACCGCATCCTCCTGAGAGCCAATCTCGGCGCACGCTTCGTCACGTACTACACCGTGCCGCAGAACCTCGTCACCCGCTTGAACGTGCTGCCGAACTCACTCGTTCGCACGTTGTTCCCGCGCTTGTCCGCCGTCAAACGCGAACACGCCGACGCCATGGTCCAGCAGTCCCTCGAAAATTCCTCAACGGTGTATTCACCCCCATCGCACTCTTCGTCATGCTCATGCTCGCGCCCTTCCTGCACCTCTAGGTCGGGCAGGAAATCGCCATTGCCAGCGCACCGGTGGGCCGGATCCTGATAATCGGCGTGTGGCTCGTCGGGCAGGCCAGCGTCACGCGCATCATGATCCAGTCGCAGATCAATCCCGCCACCGCGGCGCGTATCGGCCTCGTGCAACTGCCGTTCTTCGTGACCGCACTGTGGTTCGGGATCGCACACTTCGGTCCTATCGGTGCGGCGAGCGTGGTCGTGCTGCGCTCGCTTGTCGACTATGGCCTCTTGCTCTGGATCTCGCGTATCCACGCCCGCCCCGTTGCCGCTGACATGCTGATGCATCTCGCGTTCCTCATCGCAGGACTGGGCGTGGCGTTTGTCACCGATCCGATCGAGTACCCGCTGCAATCAATCGCAGCAGCGTTCGTCATCTCGGCCCTGAATTGCTGTTGCTCCCTTCTCATGCGGCCCGCGTTGCGCTCCATGGCGCGCAGCTTCGTCCACGAGTTGAATGTGCGTCTGAAACGGCGCGTGAAATCCACGGTTTAAGGTGAGGAGAGACACATGAGACATGATCTCGATGAAGCGGTCATCGACCCCGAGTGACGCTCGACGCGGTCGGCCTGCCCCCGCCTGCTGTGCAGGACACACCGTCCCGCCACCGTGCGAGAATCGCGAAACGAGTGCCGCGCGTGGCGATCGTGCATGACTGGCTCGTCGCTTTCGCGGGCGCGGAGAAGGTGCTCGAACAGATCGTCATATGTTTTCCCGATGCGGATCTGTTCAGCGTCGTCGACTTTATGGAAGAGCGGTCATGGATGCGCAGCAAGAAGGTCACTACCTCGTTCATCCAGAAACTGCCGCAGGCGAAAAAGCGTTACCGCTTGTATCTGCCGCTCATGCCGCTGGCGATCGAACAACTCGACGTGTCCGGCTATGACCTCGTCATTTCCAGCAGCCATGCCGTGGCGAAGGGCGTGCTGACCGGCCCGGACCAGGTTCACGTGAGCTACGTGCATTCACCCATCCGCTACGCATGGGACTTGCAACATCAGTACCTGCAACAATCGAATCTCACGGCGGGCATGAAGTCGCTTCTCGCGCGCATGGTGCTGAACTACATGCGCAGCTGGGACATCCGGACGTCGAACTCGGTGGACTATTTCATCGCGAACTCGGCGTTCATCGCGCGACGGATCAACAAGGTCTATCACCGCGATTCCCATGTGATATTTCCGCCCGTCGACGTGGAAGCGTTCCAGCTTTGCGAAGTGAAAGAGGACTTCTATCTGACTGCGTCGCGGATGGTGCCTTACAAGAAGATCGATCTGATCGTGGAAGCGTTTGCGAAGATGCCCGAGCGCAAGCTGGTCGTGATCGGCGACGGCCCCGACATGCGCAAGATCCGCGACAAGGCCACGCCGAACGTCGAGATTATGGGGTATCAACCGTTCTGCAGGACAAGATGCGCCGCGCGAAGGCTTTCGTGTTCGCGGCCGAAGAGGACTTCGGCATCTCGGTGGTCGAGGCTCAAGCATGCGGGACGCCGGTGATCGCGTACGGCAAGGGCGGCGCGCTGGAAACCGTGCTCGATAGTTTGCACGCGCGACCAACAGGCCTTTTCTTCGATGAACAGACGACCGCCGCAATCATCGAAGCGGTGGAGGGGTTCGAACTCGGCGCGGTGAAGATTGATCCGGCCGATTGCCGCGCGAATGCAGAGCGTTTTTCGATCAGGCATTTCCGCGATGGCCTGCGCGCCTACGTGCAAAGCGTCGCGCTTCAGTTCACGCTCGCACCGCCGGCGATGCCACCGGTGCCGGTCATCGAACCGGTATCAACGGCAGCGGCTTCCCAGCTGGACCAGGATCACGAAGAGGCCGACGCCATGCGTGTCCTGGCCGTCGATCAAAGCGGTGTGTTGGGCGGCGCGGAACTCTCGTTGCTCGAGGTGATGAAGAACATGCGCGGCAACAACGAGACCGTGTTGTTCGACGACGGCCCTTTCCGCATCGCACTCGAAGCGGTCGGTCTCAAGATCGATGTGCTCGACGGCGCCGCGCTCGGCGGCTTGAGCAAGGACGGCGGGATGAAACGGCCGGGTGTGGGCATGATCGGCGGCGTGATGAGCCTGGTGCGCGGCACGCTGGAAAAGTCGCGCAACTCGGATGTGATCTACGTGAACACGCAGCGCGCGATGGTGGTCGGCGCGATCGCTGGACTGATCTCGCGGCGCCCGGTGGTCTGACATCTGCGCGATATCGTCAGCCCGGAGCATTTCGGTAAGACGCAGCTCACCATCATCAAGTGGTGCACGAAGCCCATGCTGGAACGTGTGATCGCGAATTCGACGGCATCGGCCGTAGCACTCACCGCGCTGACGCGGCTGAAAGAGGAGCGGCTGGATGTGGTGCAACGGCATTTCCGCCGAGCCGTTCACCGAGTTGGAATCTGTCGCGCAGCACGAGTTGCGGGCGCGCTTCGGCTTGCCGCAGGACGCGTTCCTAGTCGGTTCGTTCAGCAGGCTCGCGTGCTGGAAAGGGCAGCACATCCTGCTCGAGGCGCTGCTGGAGGCGCCTGAGATGCACGCCGTGCTGGGTTTGTGGGTCAGCGCTCTGACGCCTACGAGGCGGAATTGTGTGCCTACGTGCTCGAACACGGCCTCGCTGACCGCGTGCATTTCCTTGGTCCAGCACGACATTGCAGCGTGCATGACAGCCGTCGATGTCGTTGCGCACACGTCCATCAGCCCGGAGCCGTTCGGCCGCGTGATTATTGAAGGCATGCTGGCGAAGCGGCCGATTGTGGCGGCGCGGGCGGGCGGTGTGACGGACATTGTGGAAGATCGCGAGAACGGCATTCTCTGCACACCCGGCGATGTCCACGCGCTCGCAGGCGCGTTGGGTGAGTTATCAGCCGATGTGGGTCTGCGCAACCGTCTGGTCGAGCAGGGTTATGCGAATGAGATCAACCGCTTCGGGACCGAACGGTACGTGGAGAGCGTTCAAAAGATTCTCTCCGATGTCGCCAGGAAGTCGCGGTCGAAACGGGGGTAGGGTCCGCTCCACAGGTCTGGAAATCGGCATAGATAGGGTACGACCATAAGACCGTACCCCTGCCACACTGCCCGGCATACGAGTCCGCACCGGGCGGTTCGAAAAGTTGAGGTTATGAGTC
>LGTG01000461.1 GCA_001190015.1 Candidatus Burkholderia crenata | reverse complement strand
GCCTCGCGTGATCGCACTTTCAAGTCAACCCGCGCGCGCCGCCGAACTGCGCAAAGCCGGCACAGCACCGTTGATCGGTAACCTGGACGAGCGCCGCAGCCTGCGGCGTCTGGCCGGTCTTGCGTCCACGGTGCTGCATCTCGCGCCCCCGCAGAAAACCGGCGATGACGACAGCAGGACCCGCGCGCTGATTGCCGCGCTGAGTGCGCAGCGACGGTCCGTTGCGCGCGTGGCGACCAGCGCGGTTGCGTGCCAGAGGGCGTGGCGTGGATGGTTTCGCACGACCTTCAAAAGCAGCATGCGAGCGGGCGTCAAAATGCGCGCCAAAGCCATAAAAAGACCACCTATTGTACCCGCCCGGGTTTCCAGCACCGCCACGCGTCCGCGGCAAATCCGCCTGATCTATGCGAGCACCTCGGGAGTTTATGGCGATTGCGGCGGGACGTGGATCGACGAAACGCGCCCGGTCAGGCCGGACAACGCGCGCGCGAAACGGCGGGTATCGGCGGAAACGCAATTGCGTAGCGCAACGCGGCGCGGTCTGCTGAGTGCATCGATTGTGCGGATTCCCGGCATTTACGCCGCCAACCGCCTGCCGCTGGCACGGCTACAGAAGGGGACGCCCGCACTCGCACCTGGCGACGACGTCTACACCAACCACATCCACGCCGACGATCTCGCCGCCATTTTCGTACTCGCGATCCGGCGAGCACGTCCGCAGCGCGTGGTGCATGCATCGGACGATAGCGACTTGCGCATGGGGGACTATTTCGACCTGGTTGCCGATGCGTTCGGCTTGCCGCGCGCTCCCCGTGTTTCGCGCGAGCAGGCAGAGACGCAACTCGAGCCGATGATGCTCTCGTTCATGCGTGAATCGCGACGTCTGCAGAACACCCGGCTGCGAGACGAAATGCGTTACACGTTGCGTTATCCGAGCATTCACGACTTCCTGCGTGACTTCCAGAACGAGGCGAATGTTCAACGGCGAATTCAACCGGTCGTTGCAACATCTCGAAAT
>LGTG01000460.1 GCA_001190015.1 Candidatus Burkholderia crenata | reverse complement strand
TGATCGGCACCGCCTTCTATCCGGTTCTTGTACATCGGCTCACGGTTTCGCTCCACGCTTCCTCCCCACGCTCGGTCACCCTCACGCAGTTGCGCTTCACTTCGTTCGCTGTGGTCAACTCACGGGAGGACTTACACCTCCAAGATTGCGCCCATGCTGGGCGCACACAATAAAAAAATGCCCGGTTCGCTAGAACCGGGCATTAACCTCATGAATGAGGGAGGAGACACTAAAAATTACCGGGCTTCGTCGCTGGTCAAAGCCCGTTTAATGCTAAGTAGAATCCGTGCCGAAGACGGTGATCGAGTACGGAAACGTGATTCTGCAGATGAAATCGTTTCTAGTCAGGTACTTGCTGCGTGGTGCCTTTCTCTGGGGTAGCGGCAGCGCGCTTCGGGTCGTGTCACGGCTTCTGGATTTTTTACACGGTCTCTTGTCAGACGCGGATCTTCGTGGATTAATCGACGCTTCTTACAGGAGCTCCCATGACTCTCGCTCAATGGCTGCCGTTCGCAATCGCCTCTGCCATCCTTGTTGCCATTCCCGGGCCGACCGTGCTGCTGGTTGTGTCCTATGCGCTCGGCCACGGCCGCAAATATGCGCTTGCCACGACGGCCGGCGTCGCGTTGGGCGGCCTCACGTCGATGACCGCTTCCATGCTCGGGCTCGGCGTGTTGCTCGCGGCATCGGCGGAACTGTTCATGGTCTTGAAATGGATGGGTGCGGCTTATCTCGTTTATATGGGTATCAAGTTATGGCGCGCACCGGTGACGGATACCGATGCGCTCAGCGCGCCCGCCGAATTGCGGACAGGGCGGATCGTCGCTCATGCTTACGCAGTGACCACGCTCAATCCGAAAAGCATCATTTTCTTTATCGCATTTCTGCCGCAGTTCATCGATCCGCATGTCGCGAGCATTTCGCAGATTGCGATCATGGAGGCAACGTTTGTTGGCTTGGCGGCGGCTAATGCGTTTGCTTATGCAATGCTCGCTTCAGTCGCGCGGCGGGCGATTCGGCGGCCAGGCGTTCAGCGGACGGTGAATCGAACCGGCGGTGCGTTGCTGATGGGGGCGGGGGTGTTTGCGGCGGCTTGGAAGAAGGCGGTTTGAGGTTTGGGTGGGCCGCGCCGGTCAAGCCCCGGTGTTCACCCACTGCGATTCGGCAGGCTCGATGGCGTGCTTTGAATAGGAAGCCCGAATCACAAAGCAATCCATCCGAGCCTTACAGCCGTTTGCCAGAGCCCCCGCAATGATGATCAAAGCGGCGATGACGGCCAAGGCTATCTGCCTGCGGCAGCGAATTGCTTGCTCTTCATCGAGACCCTTCGGGTTTGACCATTTTCGGCTCCCTGCGTCGCTTCCCTTCTGGGATCCTACATCAAGGAACGCGATGAGCCATGCGACGCCTACTTTCCAATACAAAACCGGCTGAAAATCACGCCTAGCAGGTCATCGGAACTAAACTCCCCGATAATCGAATTCAGCTGATCCTGCGCAAGCCGCAACTCTTCCGCGAACAAATCGAGCGCTTGCGAATTCTGGTCCGCGTGATTCGCCGCAATTGCCAGATGTTCCCGCGCCGCGCGCAGCGCGATCAAATGCCGCTCGCGCGCCAGATAGATGCTTTCTGCACCCGCCTGCCAGCCGGCGATCTTGAGCAATTCGCTGCGCAATAACGCGATCCCATCACCGGTTTTTGCTGACAAACGTACTTCGCGCACGCCATCGCCGGCCATGTCCGCCGATGCCTCGACGCCCGCCAGATCCGCCTTGTTCAGCACGCGCACGAGCGGCACGCCCACCGGAAAACGCGCCGAGATTGTGGTATCGTCGGCGCTTAGCACCTCGCGTGCGTCCAGCAGATGCAGCACGATATCCGCGTCGCCGATTTCCCCCCAGGTCCGTTCAATGCCAATCCGCTCCACCTCGTCCTGCGTTTCGCGCAGGCCGGCGGTATCGATGACATGCAGGGGGATGCCTTCAATCTGAATAGTCTGCGTGACCTTGTCGCGCGTTGTGCCGGCAATCGGCGTCACGATGGCGAATTCCGCGCCGGCCAACGCGTTCAGCAACGACGATTTGCCCACGTTCGGCTGCCCCGCGAGCACAACCGACAGCCCCTCGCGCAGCAGCGCCCCCTGACGAGCGTCGGCGAGCACTTTGTCGAGCAAGGCACGGATGCACGCGAGCTTGCCGCGGGCATCGGCGGCTTCCAGGAAATCGATCTCCTCCTCGGGGAAATCGAGTGTCGCTTCGACCAGCATGCGCAACGTAATCACGTCTTCCACAAGCGCATGGATTTCACGCGAAAAAGCACCATCGAGCGAGCGGCCCGCCGAGCGTGCCGCGGCTTCCGTGCTCGCCTCGATCAAATCGGCGACAGCCTCGGCTTGGGCCAGATCGAGCTTGTCGTTAAGGAAGGCGCGACGTGTGAACTCACCGGGTTCGGCCAGACGCACGCCGAATTCACGACCGGTATCGATCGCACGCTGTAACAGCAGTTGCAGCACGATCGGACCACCGTGTCCCTGCAACTCGAGCACGTGTTCGCCGGTGTAGGAATGCGAAGCCGGAAAATACAGGGCAATCCCGCGATCGATCGCTTCACCACGTGCATCAATGAACGGTACATAGCTAGCGTGCCGCGCGTCGAGCAACTGGCCGCACAGCGCAAGCATTGCGTGCTTCGCCGCCGCTTCGCCCACCCGCCCGAACGACAGCCGGATCACGCCGATACCCCCACGCCCCGGCGCCGTGGCGATCGCGACAATCGGATCGGTGTCGTTATTGGACATGGTTTTTTCCAGGGAAATGCGGGTGAACGAGTGGCGGCAATTGTAGCGCGGCGCTTTCGTTTCGCTGCACCGCACGAACCGCTAGGAAGATTCTTAATTTATCTTATGTGGGATATGATGAACCATCGGAATGACTGTCAGTGCGCATCGTTTCATTGGGTGCAAATCTTCTCGCTATTGGGTCATCCGGATTAATCAATCATCGCGGCATTCTCGAGTTATTTTTCCTGAACACGCTCAAAATGAGAAAAATGTGCCATATCTAACGTAGGCGGTTGATTTCGCTATGGCGTTTGCCTCGCACAATCGCGACCATGCCAACACCCAAAGAGAAAAAGAAAACCGATTTTTTGTATCGGCTCAAATTTTCGATGACACGTGCGCCCGAGAAAATGCGCGGCGCAACCGATCTCGCTTTGCATTTCAATTTGCGTTATCACGGCGAACCCGTTTCGCCGCAAACCACGCATAAGTGGCTGACCGCGCGTTCAATTCCCACGGCCGACAAACTGGCGATGCTCGCCGAGTGGTTCAAGGTCGAACAGCACTGGCTTCATTACGGACCACCGCCAAGCGAGAATCCGCAAAACGTACCGAAGCCAATCACGCACGACGAGAAGTATCCGGCTTCCGAAGAGACGCTCGAACTGGCTTCGAAGATCGAGGTACTTTTGTCGCATCACCGGTATTTGCTGGAAGAACTCCATCGACCAGTTTTATGGGACCGGCGGGAAGCGCTAAGACGCGAACACAAATGGTTCGTATAAACAAAAACGCCCGGCATAAGCCGGGCGTTTTCAATCCAACCGAAGATCAAAGGCTTAAGCCTTTGCGACCTTCTTCTGCCCCATCATGCGCGTGATGTAATACTGCTGCGCAATCGAAAGCACGTTGTTCACGACGTAATACAGCACCAGTCCCGACGGGAAGAAGAAGAACATGACCGAGAACGCCAGCGGCATAAACATCATCATCTTGGCTTGAACCGGATCCGGTGGCGTGGGATTCAACCGCGTTTGCAGGAACATGGACACGGCCATCAGCACCGGCAGGATGTAGAACGGATCGGCCTGCGACAAATCGTGAATCCACAAGACCCACGGCGCACCGCGCATTTCCACCGACGACGACAGCACCCAATACAGCGAGATAAACACGGGAATCTGGACGACGACCGGCAGACAGCCGCCGAACGGATTCACCTTCTCGGTTTTATAGAGCGCCATCAGTTCCGAATTCATCTTCTGCGGATCGCCCTTATACCGTTCACGCAGTTGCGTCATGCGTGGCGTAATGGCCTTCATGCGCGCCATCGACTTATAGCTTGCCGCCGACAGCGGGAAGAACACGGCCTTGATCAACAGCGTGAGCAGGATGATCGACCAGCCCCAGTTGCTCACATAGCTATAGATCTTCTCGAGCAGCCAGAACAGCGGCTTGGCGATGATCGTCACCATGCCGTAGTCCTTCACGAGTTCGAGATCCGGCGCGACGCCTTCCAGCATCCGCTCTTCTTCCGGACCGGCAAAAAGCCGTGCCTGGACGTCTAAGGTCTGCCCCGGTGCAATGGTCTGCAACGGCTGCTGCACGCCTACGCGATACAGCGCGGGATCGATCTTCTGCACGTAGATATCGCGCTTCACGCCCTGCTGCGGAATCCACACCGACGCAAAGTAATGCTGCACCATCGCAATCCAGCCGTTATCGGCAGAAGTCGCGAAATCTTCCTTGCCCTTGTCGATATCGCTGAACGTCATCTTCTGGAAATGATGTTGCTCGGTATAGACAGCCGGCCCGATAAACATATGCGAGAAGCGTGGGGTTTCCACCGGCGTATCGTCGCGCACGAGT
This sequence comes from Candidatus Burkholderia crenata, assembly GCA_001190015.1. GTDB lineage: Bacteria > Pseudomonadota > Gammaproteobacteria > Burkholderiales > Burkholderiaceae > Caballeronia > Caballeronia crenata. The sequence continues at coordinate 3,852 of LGTG01000460.1, read as the reverse complement.
TCCATGTAGAGGCGCAGCGTGACCGGCGCAGTGCCGACGTTCTGCACCTTCGTGTCCACACCGATCACATAGCTGCCACGCGTGAACGTGTAGGTCTTGATGACCTTCACGCCACCCTTGACCGGCGACTCAAACGAGATCGACAACGTCTTGCCGTCACCCATCGTGGTCTGGCTGCCCGGTACGAGCGTGAAGACGTCATTGTGGTTCGGGAAGTCTCCGCCGAGCAGGCCCGTGCGCGCGAGATATGTGTGCGTCGCGGTGTGGTCGAAGAGGGTGATGTACAGATCCGGTTGCTTGCCGTCACCTTCCTTCACAAGCGACAGCTTCGACAGCGTGCCGCCGCGAGTATCGATCTGGCCGAAGTAGACATCCGTGGAGAAATTCACGAGCTGGTCTGCGGCGCTCGACGCGGGTGCGTTCGAACCAGGCGCGACTGCGCCGGGCTCGCCAGGCGTGGCCGGCAAATCAGAGGCTTGCGTGCCCGGCGTCGTGGTTCCCGGTGCAGCGCTGCCGACCGTCTTGGTCGGGACGGCGCTCGGGAAGAACATCGACGGGCGCCCATGGGCATGTTGCCAGTTGTCGAACAGCATGATAGCCGACATGAAAAAGATGACCCATAGGACGGTACGTTTGATATCCATGCGTTGTCTCAGTATCGATCGAAAAGCGCGTTATTGGCGCCGTGGGGGTTTGAACTTACTGAATTTGCCGGATCCGAAGATGGATCTGGCGAGTTCGATGAGCTCAGGGCAGAGTCGTCGACTGGGTCGGCCGCTGGCGCGCCATCCTGCTGAACGCAGCCGGCAGCGGACGGAGGCACGGGGACCAGATCGATACCACCAGCCGAAAACGGATGGCAGCGGCACAGACGTTTTGCTGCGAGGAATGAGCCACGCGCGGCGCCATGATACTGGATTGCTTCGCGCGCATAGTCAGAACACGATGGGTAAAAGCGGCACCGGTTGCCGAGCATGGGGCTCACCGCAACCTTGTAGAAGCGTAATAAGGCGATCAACGCCGTTTCTGCAATTCGTGCCGTCTGCATAGAATTCGCGCTCGGGTCGGCGCCGGACCAAACCGGTGTGCGCCTGAAGCGGCTCATGAGCCCGCAGGCGCGGGTGGGTCGTTGACGACAGTCGATGAACCCTGCTCGCCCATGCGCCGCGCGGCTTCGCGCACTGCACGGTCAAGCAGGCCGTCGATCTCTTCGCGAAACAACGTACGCAGCGGCGGCGATTTCGCGCTCGGCATGGCCTTGCGGTCTATTTTCGCATGCAGCCGCAGCAGGATGTCCCAGCCGCCAAGCTCTGCACGCCGAAGCCGGAATGCCTCGCGCGCTAACCGCTTGATCAGGTTGCGGGTCACCGCGCGCTGCGCAAACTTTTTGCCGATAACCAAGCCCAATCGTGCCTCGTTGCCTGTCGGCTTGCCGTACAGAACGAAGTGTGGGGACCGGCGCCAGGGGCGCAAACGAAAAACGGATGAGTATTCATCCGTTTTCAGCAGCCTTGCGGCCTTGGGGAACGCGGCACTCGCTCGCAACTGACTGGTTTCCTGTCCGGAGCTTGTCGTGCTGCACACCTGGCCGTCGCGCGCGTCTGGGCGAGTGCCGGGGGGCAGCGACCTTAAAGAGCCAGGCGCTTGCGGCCCTTGGTGCGACGTGCGTTGATCACCTTGCGGCCACCGGCCGTCTTCATACGGACGCGAAAGCCGTGAGTACGCTTGCGACGGGTAACGGAAGGTTGGTAAGTGCGTTTCATGTTGGTCTCACTTGGGTAAAAACGGACCGTCGGCCAGACGTAAGCGACGTAAAAAGGCGACGCACCGGCCGGTGGCACAGGAATTCAGATTTTGCGTAACTTGTTATTCAAACCGTTTTCCTATTGACCGTCAATAGCTTACTTATGAGGCATGGCGAGCGGTTTTCGAAGAAGTCCACAGGTCTGACGATTTGATACGCGATACGCGTTGTGGTCCGTCCCTGTGGATAACTCGCGCCGAGGTTGCATTTGGCGTTAGAATCTCCGCTCAATCCGACGTAACCGCACGTTGTCCCGATCCGCTGCATCACCTGCAAAAGCACGGTGAGCAAGGCTTCGGGGCATGCTTACCCGCGCGCAACGGGCCTTGTCGCCGCGTGGCGGCGAGGGCGGTGGCAGAACTCGTGGTAAACCCTAACTACTGCATTCGATGAACGATTTTTGGCAACACTGTTCCGCATTGCTGGAGCGCGAACTTACGCCGCAGCAGTACGTCACATGGATCAAACCGCTAGCCCTGGTCGACTTTGATGCCGCTGCGAGCACGCTGCGCATTGCCGCGCCCAACCGGTTCAAGCTTGACTGGGTGAAGAGCCAGTTTTCCGGTCGCATTGCTGATCTGGCCCTGGATTTCTGGCGTGTACCTGTCGATATCCAGTTTATTTTGGACTCAAAAGCCACGGCCCGCAAGGCGATGGGCGGCGCGCCCGCGCTGTCCGCTGCATCCGCGCCAGCCGCCGCACCCGTTTCCCCGTCCATGCAGCGCGCGGCGGCCGAACCCGCTGAAAGAAACAATGGGGGCCACGCGAAAGCGAGCGCCCATATCAATGCGCTAGCGGCGGAAGCCGCCCAGCACGCGCAATCCCTGCAGCATAACGATCAGGCCGATAGCGGCGATCTCGACCTGCCGAGCCTCGACACCAACGAAGCCCTCGCCGCGCGCCGGACCTGGCGGCCGGGCAGCACGGCGTGGTCGAATGGCGAAAACGATTCGGCTTATGAGCGTTCGAAGCTCAACCCGGTCCTCACCTTCGACAACTTCGTGACCGGCAAGGCGAATCAGCTCGCCCGTGCAGCCGCGATTCAGGTCGCGGATAACCCCGGCATCTCGTACAACCCGCTGTTCCTGTACGGCGGCGTGGGCCTGGGCAAGACCCACCTGATTCACGCAATCGGCAACCAGTTGCTGCAGGACAAGGCCGGCGCCCGCATTCGCTACATCCATGCGGAGCAATACGTATCGGACGTGGTGAAGGCCTACCAGCGGAAGGCTTTCGACGACTTCAAGCGTTATTACCATTCGCTCGACCTGCTGCTGATCGACGATATCCAGTTCTTCTCGGGTAAATCACGGACGCAGGAAGAGTTTTTCTACGCGTTCGAGGCGCTGGTGGCGAACAAGGCGCAGGTGATCATCACGAGCGATACGTATCCGAAGGAGATTTCGGGTATTGACGACCGGCTGATTTCGCGCTTCGGCTCCGGCCTGACGGTCGCGATCGAGCCGCCCGAGCTGGAAATGCGCGTGGCGATCCTGATGCGCAAGGCGCAGTCGGAAGGTGTGAGTTTGTCGGAGGATGTGGCATTTTTTGTCGCCAAGCATTTGCGCTCGAACGTGCGTGAACTGGAAGGCGCGCTGCGCAAGATCCTGGCTTTCTCCCGGTTCCATGGGCGCGAGATTTCGATCGAGTTGACCAAGGAAGCGCTGAAGGACCTGCTGACGGTGCAGAACCGGCAGATATCGGTGGAAAACATCCAGAAGACGGCGGCGGACTTCTACAACATCAGGGTCGCCGACATGTATTCGAAAAAGCGGCCGGCGAACATCGCGCGGCCGCGTCAGATCGCCATGTACCTCGCGAAGGAACTCACACAGAAGAGTCTGCCGGAGATCGGCGAACTGTTCGGCGGGCGCGACCACACCACGGTGCTGCACGCGGTGCGGAAAATCTCGGTGGAGCGGGGCACGGACGCCCAGTTGAATCACGAGCTGCACGTGCTCGAGCAAACGCTGAAAGGTTGAATCGGCATAGGGGACGACCATAAGGCTGTACCCCTGCCATACCACCCGGCATGCGGGTCCGCACCG
>LGTG01000459.1 GCA_001190015.1 Candidatus Burkholderia crenata | reverse complement strand
GCGCTTCTTCGTGCGTTGCTCAGCGCGTTTACGTGCCTCTTTCACCCGATAGGACTCGCCCTCGATCACCTGTAAACGGCGGTCAGAAAGCGACACCAGATGGCGGCGTCGCTTTCTGACCCCCGTTTACAACGGGGCCATCGAGATCCGCTTAGCCAGCGTCCCGCAATTCGTGAAAGAAAATTGGTGACGTGACGTATGGTGGCGGTGATGCAGGACGCCGCTTCACCGCGGGCGCCGAGCAGATTACATGCCACAGTTGCAATGTAATCCCTATGCAGTTGATTCCTATAAGCTTTCCCGCACATAAAAAAGCAGAAACAACGCGCGAACCAAACAATGTAACTACTTGCTAACGTGCCGCCGACATCATGGAAGGATTGCTTCCTTCCCCGCAGTCCTTCGCAAGAAGCGTAACGCGGAGACATCGGTCACCCACGCGTGTTACCGCGCATTTCAATACAAAAGCTTAATCAAATGCTTCAAGTAATCTTCTGCAAATAAAAAACCTCGCGTGAACTTTAGCCGCGTTAGTCATATTGCAAGCTGTCTTTTTTAGTGACATTCAACTTACTGATTCAGTCTTCCGAATCCGCTTGCCGAAGGCCGCCATGTGCGTCCTTGTGTGTGCATGTGCGTTAGCGCAACTGGTCGTCGAGCAAGCCCATGATCTGGCGAGCTTGCGGCGAGGAGTCGACGTTGCCCTTGCTGTCGATGATCGACACACGCGTCTGCGTTTCCGTCCACGCGCGCACGTTGATTTCGTAGTTCTTCGCAAGCTTCTCTTTCTTGCCATGGAAGACCTGGTTCCAGAAGCCCTGCTCCGCCGACGTCAAGTCCTTCGGGTCGACATACCGGACGAAATAAATGCCGCGGCCGCGATCGCGGTCGTCGACGGTGAAGTTCGTACGGTCCAGCGCCAAACCCACTCGCAGCCAGGCGCGATCGTAGGGCTCAGGCAGGTTGATTTCGACCGAGTTGGCCTCCGGCACCACGTCTTCCTGGATAGGCGTTTGTGCCGCAAGGGCGACGTTCTGTGCAGCCCGCTGTGCTGAAGTAGCGGACGACGGCGAGCTTGCTGCCGCGGCCATGGCAGCGTCGGCCGCGCCGGTCTGGCCGCTAGCCTGACGAGTATCAGCCAGTGCAAGGTTTGCCATCAAGCGTTTCAGGTATTCGCCTTCCAGCGCGGGGTCGTTCGGCTTGGCCTGCCACTGGCTTTGATCGTTATTGGTTCCCGTCAGCGCTTCGCGCATGCCCTTCTGGCTGATGAACACATATGTACCGCCGTTCGGCGCGGCCTCGAACCGGGTGCGGTATTTGTTGCGCTCAGCGGCAACGTACGAGTTGCCTGTTGCCATTGAAAGCGTGTCGCGAATCAACCCGTCCGAGATCTGCGGGTATGTTTCGTTCCAGTCGGTTTCCATGACGCCCTTGTCACGAGCGTCCACGACAAGCAGAAAACCCTGTTCCTGCCAGAAACGACGAATCTGCGGCCAGACCTGGTCTGGCGCTTTGGTGTCGATAACCAGCCAGCGCTCCGTACCGTCGCGCTGAATATGCATGCCTGACACGGGCGGGATAACCGTGGGCGCGTTCGGCGCGACCTTCTGCACTTGCTGGAGGTCCGAAAGCGAAGCCTGCCCGCCTTGAGGCAGTAACGAACGCTGATCCCCCGTTTCGTCGAGCAGATTGGGCGGGACTGTGAGAGATGCCTGTTTTGACCGGGAATCGCTCTTGTAATTGATTGCATCTGGAGACGACGTACCGCATCCGGCAACAAAACCTCCCACCATCAAGAGGGCTGCGACCTTCAAAGCCGGCTTGTTCACACGAAAATCTGTCATGTTTGGGAAATCCTTCCGCTACGCCACGGCGTTTTCCGTGGATCAACCAAACATTTTACCGGCCCCGCGCGTCGCCGTGCAAAAACAGTGCCCCCGACGCTGTAAGGCCCGGATGACACAGGACGCGTGGCGTTCGCCTTGGCATGGCTTCCCTGCCCGGGAATTTGCACGGGCATCGTGTTACCGGGACACCGGCCGAGACGTTTCAGCACACTTTCGAACATCCGCTTCTGCAACCCGCCCTGCTTTCGTTTCTCGTCCGCCAAAAGGCAACTCCCATCTCATAACTCCCCCGCCCGATCATCGCTAAGACAATTTGTAACATTCGATCTTGCTTCGTCCTAGTTCTATTTGCGTTATCAACACTTTGTTTAATAAGCATTTTTAACTAATTTTTGAGATGTTTTAAAAGACCCTACAAGACGATTCCTAACTCGATTTTTCAACGCGTCGCTATCCTAAAATTAGTTCTCGATAACAAGAACAGCCACGAGAACGGAGTAACGCCATACCTCACGTCAAGTCCCTCACCCCTCTTCGCGCTACGGCTGCTGCACTGGTGATCGCGGCAAGCGGACCGGCACACGCACAACTTGGAGTCACCGTCGCGATCGCTGCAACGGGGATAGCGAGTTCGTCGAACCCAGCAAACGCCGCTGCTCCCGTGTTGCATCAGGCCACGAACAACGCTGTGCGCTGGCAAGAATCGACCGATGCCAATCAGATTCGCGTGCGCCAGTAGGTGTCGTCATCAGGGCAGGTCTACACCGTCAGTTGGGATGGCCCGGCCATGCCCGATGTCGCTGTCCTGCTCGGCACCTGGTTCGATCGATATCGGCAAGAAGCGAGCGCGGCGTTGCCCAACGCGAGTGGGGCTGTACTCGTCGCGCGTGAGCAGCAGCGATCTCATGGTGGAAACGGCGGTGCACCTGCGCGATTTCAGCGGCAGCGCGTGGCTCCCCAACGCGTTGCCGGCCAGCGTTACGGCAGCAGACATTGAATAGGAGCGCTCATGAGAAACCTGACTTACGTACTCTTCACGGCGATCGTTGCCGTTAGCGCCACGATTTCCGGCTGCGGCGGCGGGGGTGGCAGTAACGATCTTACAATTACCCATATTTTTCTATGATTCTCTATTAATAAGGAATCCTTTATGTTAACGTCGTTGCAAGATTAGTTGATGAGGGACGGCGATGACGAACAGAGGCGGTCGAAAGCGTGCATCGGAAGAAGCCTGTGATGCTAATGCGTGGCTGAACGAGGAAGCGGGACAAAGCCGGTTTCGCGATGAGCGTCTTGGCAAAAGATTCCGCCTGGTTCTCGAACGCCTGTGGTCGTGTATCGGGCAGAGCATTCCGATGGCCTTTCAGGATTGGTGCAACACG
>LGTG01000458.1 GCA_001190015.1 Candidatus Burkholderia crenata | reverse complement strand
GGCGCTTAATTGCAGACCACGCAAAGCCGTCGGCATAGAAGATACCAGCCGAGGCGGTTGAGGAGTTTCAACGCAACCTAAATGATGGTGTTGCAATGACTGCTTGAACCTCTAAGTACGCCGGGACGAAATCCTCCAGCTTGACCGTAGTAAACAGAGGTTCTTGCATCTCATCCAATCCGCGCATCGCATCCATCGCCAAAGATTATGAACACGATATCCATAACGACGCTTGTCCCTCAAACCCCGCTTACAAGGTACCCAATTTCAACAGCCTGCTAGGAAGTCACTGCGCCGCATTTATAAGCCGATCGTCCGGTCGGTTAATAGTTATTTTTTGAGATGGGACCGGGAAGGGCGCAATTTTGCCGGTGTGGGATACGGGGGCAGAGCACTAGATCAACGCAAGCGAACGGTTGCATGCCCGTTTTCGAACTTTCCCCTACCCAACGCTTGCCTCGAACACCCGCCTGTAATTCCCCCAAAGGATCTTCCCGGTCTCTTCGTTCTAGAACCACGCCGCAACAAGCTGGTTCGCGAAATCGGGCAACTGGCCGTAGTGGGTGAAAACTGGCGGAGAAATAAAGCCCAGCATGTCTGTGCCCATGCCGACATGGTCGGCACCAACGAGATCGGCCATCCGCTTGACGCCTTCAGCCACCCTTGCAATTACCCATATTTTTCGGCGAGTTCGAAACCGAGCAGGATATCTGTAGGCCTTACCAATCCTCGCCAGACAACGATATTGCCCGGAGGAGGATCAT
>LGTG01000457.1 GCA_001190015.1 Candidatus Burkholderia crenata | reverse complement strand
GGTCAACTCACGGGAGGACTTACACCTCCAAGATTGCGCACATGCTGGGCGCACATGCAAAAAAGCCGTTTCAACTTACGTTGAAACGGCTTTTTAACTTGGTCGAAGAACGATATCGCGCAGGATTGCGCGGCCTTTAGGCTCGCGTCAAGCATTCACGACAATTCACGTGCCTTCCGTCAGCGCACGGATAGTCGGCAGGTTGCGCCAGTATCCCTTCGTGTCCATGCCGCAGCCGAACACGTACCGGTCAAGCACTTCGAAGCCGCAAAAGTCCGGGCGCAAGGGTTTCGATTTATTGATGAGCTTCTCGCACAGCACGGCCGAGAGGAATTTCTTCGCACCCGTGGCCATGATACGGTCGCGGATGGAGGCCATGGTTTCGCCTTCATCCAGAATGTCGTCGAGCACGACGCGATCCTTCACCGACTCCGCCGGCGCCACGCGCCATTCCATCTTGTCGCCACCCTTGGTCGTGTTCCGATACCGCGTCAGGTGGATCTAGTCGAACTCGAGCGGAAAGTCGAGGTGCGGCAGCAGCATGCCGGTGAACACCGCCGCGCCGCCCATGACAGACAGCACGAGTGGAAACTCTTCGCCGGTGCTCGCGCCAATGGCTTTCGCCATGCTTTCGATCGACGCGGTCAAGTCTTGCGCCGAAACGATCTCTTCGGAGTGGTTGAAAATGTGGAGTGCTTCTTCGCGATTCATAAGGGCAGGCAGCGAGAGTGTAGAGCTAAAAATAGGGGAAACGAAGCGCTAAGCGCCACATGATAAACCCGCGTTCCTCAATGAAACGCGGGTCATTCGAATCAAGCTGAATCAGACAGAAACAAAAGCTTCAACGCATACCCGGCATGATGCCCTTCATGCCGCGCATCATTTTCTGCAGATTGCCGCCCTTCAGCTTTTTCATCATGCCGCGCATCTGCTCGTATTGATTCAGCATGCGGTTGACTTCCTGGACCTGAACGCCCGCGCCCGCTGCAATGCGGCGCTTGCGTTGCGCCTTGATCAGATCGGGTTTCGCGCGCTCCAACAGCGTCATGGAGTTGATAATGCCCTCCATGCGGCGCATCTGTTTTTCGGCGACGCCCATGTCCGCACCTGCCGCAGCCTGCTGGAACTGCGCTGGCAGCTTGTCCATCAGCGACGACAAACCGCCCATCTTCTTCATCTGCGAAAGTTGTGCGCGGAAGTCGTTCAGGTCGAAATCGCCGCCTTTCTTGACTTTATCGGCGAGTTTTTGGGCGGCTGCGCCATCCACGCCTTTCTGTGCTTCCTCGAACAAAGCGAGAATGTCGCCCATGCCGAGAATCCGGTTCGCCATCCGGTCCGGGTGGAAAACCTCCAGCCCATCCAGTTTTTCGGCGACACCCACGAACGTGATCGGCTTGCCGGTCACGTAACGCACTGAAAGCGCCGCGCCGCCGCGCGAGTCGCCGTCCAGCTTGGTCAGCACCACGCCGGTCAGCGGCAGGGCGTCGCTGAACGCCTTCGCCGTATTCATCGCGTCCTGGCCCAGCATGGCGTCGACCACGAAAAGCGTTTCCGCCGGCTTCAGGATGCCGTGCAGCTCGGCGATTTCCTTCATCATCGTTTCGTCAATACCGAGCCGGCCGGCCGTATCGACAATCAGCACGTCATGGAAGTGGCGTTTCGCCCAGTCCACCACCGCGCGTGCGATATCCGCTGGTTTCTGATCCGGCTCCGACGGGAAAAAGTCCGCGCCGACTTGTTCGGTCACCGTTTTCAACTGCTGAATAGCGGCCGGACGATGCACGTCTACAGAGACCGTCAGTACTTTTTTCTTGTGCTTTTCGCGCAGCAGTTTGGCGAGCTTGCCCGACGTGGTGGTTTTACCCGCGCCTTGCAGGCCTGCCATCAGGATGATTGCCGGCGGTGTGACAGCGAGATTCAGCTCGACGGCCTTACCCTCGTAATCCCCGCCGATGATTGCCGTCAGTTCGCGCTGCACGACGCCGACAAGCGCCTGCCCCGGCGACAGGCTTGAAAGCACTTCTTCGCCGAGCGCTTTTTCCTTCACCTTCGCGATAAATTCGCGCACAACCGGCAACGCGACGTCGGCCTCGAGCAGCGCCAGGCGTACTTCGCGCAGCATTTCCTGCGTGTTGGCCTCGGTGAGCCGGGCTTTGCCGCGCAGCGTCTTGACGACGCGCGCCATCCGTGTAGTGAGTGTGTCGAGCATGGGAGCGTGTGGAGAGTGCGGCCGGTGCCGGGTAACAGTAATGAGGTACGGCGTCCTGGCGGCTCTTGCTTCAAGACGACCTGGCAAGAGGGGGAAGACGTCGTGGCTTCAGGGCCTGGTGTAAACTTCGAACATGGATATTGTACTGTATGCCCTCACTGCGCTTCTCTACGGCGGACTTGCCGTAGCTGGCTGGCGCGCGCATCGCAACACGGCTGTCGAGCCGGCGCTGGCGGGCATGCCAGCGAGCGGCCGCCTGGCCGGCGGAATGACCGCCGGCACTACGGGTATGGCCGACTCCATGCAGAGCGGCCGGGCATCGAAGGCATCGGGCATGAGCGCGATGGGATGCGTGTTGCTCGGCGTCGCGTTGTTCGTGCATGGCCTCTTGTTGCACACCACCATCTTCCTGCAAAACGCGATGGTGTTCGGCTTCGCCTTCGCGCTCTCCGCCATGTTCTGGCTGGGCGCGGGCATCTACTGGATAGAAAGCTTTTTCTTCCCGCTCGACGGCTTGAGGCTGCTCGTGTTGCCGCTTGCATGCGTGGCCTCAATAATGCCGCTGATTTTTGGCGGCGTGCGTATGCTGTCGTATGCCGCCGCGCCCATGTTCAAGCTGCATTTTCTGATCGCGAACATCGCATATGGGCTGTTCGCAATCGCCGCGCTACACGCCATCCTGATGCTGATGGTGGAAAAGCGTCTGCAGAACATGCGCGGAACCAGCACACGGCATACCTCGAATAGCAAGGTGTCGAGTTGGCTCGACGCCTTGCCGCCATTACTCACGTTGGAAAAATTGTTGTTCCGCCTGATTTCGGCGGGCTTCGTGCTGCTAACGCTGACGCTCATATCGGGTGTCGCGTTCAATAAACAACTCGTCGACAAGGCGTTCAAACTCGATCACAAGACCGTGTTCGCGATTCTGTCATGGCTGATGTTCGGTGCGCTGCTGACCGCTCGCCGCGTGTCGGGCTGGCGCGGCCGCGCTGCGTTACGCTGGGTGCTCGCTTCATTCGTCGCGTTGCTGCTCGCTTATGTGGGCAGCCGCTTCGTCTTTGAAGTGCTGTTGCGCCGCGCGGTCGTTTGACGGGGTTGTCTGAATCAGCGGGCATTTATTGCCTCTACTATTAGTAAGATCATGCGCCAACTTTTCCTGCTGATATTTGTGTTCTTTGCGAGCCAGTGGCTGTTCAAGAAGCTCAGGCGTGCCCAAGCTACGGCCAGCGCGCAAACAGGCCACCAGGCGGGCGGCGGCGCAGGGACCACGCGCGCGTCTCATGGCCCGACGGCTTCCGGCTCCGCGCCGCAACTCCCTGATCCCCTGGTGCGTTGCGCCGAGTGCGGCGTACATACGCCTAGCAGCGAAGCGATTGTTGCTGCCGGGCATCGTTTCTGCTGCGCGGATCACGCCCAGCGCTACGCCGCTCATCCCACCGGCCGCGACGCTCGATGAACGTTGCTGGTCTGATCGACGCCGACGGTTGGTACTCGGCGGCACACCGAATGCCGTCACCGAACTTCGAAGCGCGTCCGGGGGAATCGAGCCCACGCTCGTTGTCGTTCATAACATCAGCTTGCCGCCCGATGAATTCGACGGCAGCGCAATCGCCGAGTTTTTCCAGAACTGCCTCGATCACGACGTTCATCCGTACTATGACCACTTGCCCGGCATGCCGGTCTCGGCGCATTTCGTGATTCATCGGGATGGCCGCGTCGAACAGTATGTGTCATGCAACGAACGCGCATGGCACGCGGGCATGTCGACCTTTCTCGGGCGTGAGCGATGCAACGATTTTTCGGTGGGCATCGAACTGGAAGGCAGCGATCGATGTGCGTTTGAAGATGCGCAGTACGCGTCGCTCAATGAGGTCGTTCAGGCCCTCACTCGTAGCTATCCGATCGAAGCGCTAGCCGGTCATTCGGATATCGCGCCGGGTCGTAAAACCGATCCGGGTCCGTACTTCGAATGGCCAAGACTGCAACGCGATACGCAACTCCCGCTTCAGTATTTTCCCTATCTCGGCGACGTTTGATTCGCTGCTCATTCACGCTTGATCGAGTGTTTGCCGCGTGAGTCACTGAGCCGCGGTGACGCACTGCGTCCCACCATCGTCCTCTGATCTGCCGGCCTTGGCCCAGCACTTCCAACGGACCAGAAGGGCTTTCATTTTGCATTGCAGCGCGTTCGCGTGTGTTCGGCGTACCTTGGCGCGATTTCCCTTATCCGACTTTGGCGTTGCAAAAGTCAACCCTCTGGAGGCCATTCTTCAGCAAATAAAAATTTTTGAGACTATGCAGAATGTCACTATACTTGATATTTAGAGACGTAATTCGCACTATATATGTTGTGTTGTCCAAGCGGCGCCCCGCTCATAGAGCCGGCGCCGCGTGCTTGTCTGGCCATAGAAGAAAACACCGGGTAAGCAACTGATTTGTCGCGTAAAAAACGTCGGCATTCAGTTTGAAAGACTGAGGCAAACAGGCGTAGCGAGGGAGATTGTCTTCGTCGGTTTAAAGCGTACCGTCCCTAGCAGGCTGTTGAAATTGGGTCCCGTGTAAGCGG
>LGTG01000456.1 GCA_001190015.1 Candidatus Burkholderia crenata | reverse complement strand
CCATTTAACACCTCCAAATTTCGAGATGTTGCAACGCCCGGTTGAATTCGCCCAGGTCACGCCGTTTTCCTTGCTCGTGCCCATTGTCGGGCTGACTTCAGCGGCATTGGTGCTTGATGAAGGGCTGAGCCCGATATGCAATTCGTGGGGGCGGCGCTGGTGATGGCCGGACTGGTGGTCAACGTGTTCGGCGGATGGTTTCGGCAGCGGTTTTTTTCGACGGCGCGTTAGGGGCAGGTCGGGGTGGTTCGCTCGCGGTGGCAGAACGGTGCCTGTAGCTCCGCGCGAACGAACACAGCCCCTCTTTATTACGTCATCCGGCTCTTTGCGAGCGGCGGGTTGGCTGCGAAATAACGCTTGATGCCCTTCATGATCGCGTTCGCCATCTTGTCGCGATAAGCGTCGTTGTTGAGGCACTGCTCCTCTTCGGGGTTACTGATAAACGCGGTTTCCACCAGGATCGACGGAATGTCCGGCGCTTTCAACACAGCAAAACCGGCTTGCTCCACCGATCCCTTATGCAACTCGTTGATATCGCCAATCTCGTTCAGCACGAAATTGCCATAGCGCATCGAGTCACGAATCTGCGCAGTTGTCGACATGTCGAACAACGCCCGGTTGACGCTCGCGTCCTGTGTCGTCACGTTGATCCCGCCGATGGAATCCGACGAGTTCTCCTTGTTCGCAATCCAGCGTGCAGTCGCGCTCGACGCACCGTGATCTGAGAGTGCGAACACGGACGAACCGCGTGCCGAGGGCGTGGTGAACGCATCGGCGTGAATGGAAACGAACAGGTCCGCGCCCACGCGACGCGCCTTCTGCACTCGCACGTTAAGCGGCACGAAGAAGTCGGCGTCGCGCGTCATCATGGCGCGCATGTTCGGCTGAGCGTCGATCTTGGCGCGCAGCTTCCTGGCGACATCAAGGGCAATGTGCTTCTCGTACGTTCCGCCACTGCCGATCGCACCTGGATCTTCTCCGCCATGGCCCGGGTCGATCGCGACGGTGAGCAGGCGCGTCGTGCCGGACTTATCGCTTTTCGGATTGGAGAAACCGTAGTCGTCGCTGGTGTTGCCGTCGGACGAGTTGCCCTGGTTCACCAAGGCCGTGGGCGGCGCAGGCTTGACCGTAGGCCGGGGCTTCGGGAAAGCCGGAACCGGGACGACGGGCCCAGGCGACGACAGTGCGCGCGGCTGATCGGACTGCGCGTACTTCTGGAAAAACTCGTCCGTGTTGTCCGGCACGTTCGCTTTCGGCGGCATGGCGGGCTCGCTCAGCGTAGCGGGCGGCAGGGCCTGGTTCGGGCTGGTCTGATCGATAGCTTGTTGCTTGTGCTCGGATTGGGCTAACAAATCCATCAGTGGGTCGGGTGCAACGGCCGGATACAAATCGAAAACCAGACGGTACTTGTAGCTGCCGATCGGCGTCAGCGTGAACACTTGCGGCTTCACGGACCCCTTCAGGTCGAACACCATGCGCACCACGTGCGGCTGATATTGGCCGATGCGCACCGACTGGATCTGCGGGTCGTTCGGCGTGATCTTCGAGACTAGGTCCTTCAGTTCCTGATCGAGATCGAGTCCATTCAGGTCGACCACCAGCCGGTCCGGACCCAGCAGCAATTGCTGGCTGTTTTGCAGCGGCTGATCGGACTCGATCGTAACCCGGGTGTAATCGCGGGCCGGCCACACGCGCACACCGAGCACCGAGCTCGCGTACGCGAGCTTCGGTCCGAGCAGCGCTAGCGCGATAGTCGAAGCGCCCGCGCGCAGCACCTGGCGCCGCCGCCAGTTGTGCGAGGCCGTGGCGGTCGATTCGATCGAATGAAACGGCTTGATCAACAGCTTTCGAGACATGACTTTCCTGTTTCGCTAAACGCGCGCGCTGTCAGCACGCGGCCTTCGCCTTCCTGTTCCAACGTGAATTCGAGATCCGGCACACCCAGCAGTCCGCCAGCGCGTTGCGGCCATTCGACCAGGCAGATCGCGCCTGCATCGAAGTATTCGCGAAAGCCGGCATCGGCCCATTCGGCTGGATCGGCAAAGCGATAAAGATCGAAGTGATAGAGCTCGAGTGGACTCGTTTCCGTTGCAAGCGAATAGGGTTCGACAAGCGTGTAAGTGGGACTGCGCACGCGGCCCTCGTGACCGAGCGAGCGCAGCGTCGCGCGCACCAGCGTGGTTTTACCCGTACCCAGGTCACCGATCAACTGGACCTGCAAACCCGGAAAACGTTCGTTCGCGGTGCTCGAATTCTTGAGGCGGGCCTGCTGGATCGCCTGCGCGAAGCGGCCACTGAAGGCGAGCGTCGCGTCTTCGTCGGGCAGGTCGAAGCGGCGTTCGAGCAGCACGGCGGAAGGGTTTGCAAACGATCGAGTGAGGCTGTCGAGCATTCTCGTAAAATGTCGTGATGAACCGTTTGCCGGAACACCCTGTGGAACGCGAGAGCGCGTCAGACGACGCCGTCGCGGACACGCGCCACTTCAGATTTGACGACGAAGCCGCGCTGGCTGAACTCGTGCTGCGCATCAAGGCGTGGGGGCGCGAGCTGGGGTTCGCTGCAGTCGGCGTCAGCGACGCCGACTTGACAGAAGCCGAAGAATGCCTGGCGTCATGGCTCGAAGCAGGCTATCAAGGCGAGATGGATTATATGGCCAAACATGCGATGAAACGCGCAAGGCCAGCCGAGCTTGTGGCCGGCACGCGACGCGTTATTACAGTTCGGATGGCCTACTTGCCGGCATCAACGCTCGCCGGCAAGGCCCGCGAAAGTGCCGCGACAGCCGGCGGTCAGGCAATCGACTGGCGCGCGGTGGAATGGGCTCGAATAGCCGATCCCGCGGCGGTGGTAGTGTCGGTCTACGCCCGCGGCCGCGACTATCACAAGGTCATGCGCAGCCACTTGCAGCAGTTGGCCGAGCGCATTGAGGCCGAGATTGGCGCATACGGGTACCGCGTATTTACGGATTCCGCGCCCGTTCTCGAAGTCGCGCTTGCGCAGAAGGCGGGCACCGGCTGGCGCGGCAAACACACGCTTTTGCTGAAAAGCGATGCCGGGTCGCTGTTTTTTATCGGCGAGATCCTGGTGAATATTCCTCTGCCTGCCGACGCAGACGTCAATCCGGATCAAGTGCCCGAACACGATGGCGCAGATTGCGGAAGCTGTACGCGCTGCATCGACGTTTGCCCGACCGGGGCGATCGTGGCGCCGTATCGCGTGGACGCGCGCCATTGTATTTCGTATCTTACCATCGAGTTGAAAGGCAGCATTCCCGAAGATTTGCGGCCGCTTATCGGCAACCGGGTTTATGGCTGCGAGATCGCGCGTCGCTTGTGATGTTGTTCGGCTGGAGCGCCCATGATTTCGATGAACGCATGCAAGGCAGCGCGATTCGCCGTATCGGACACGAGCGATGGTTGCGTAATATTGCGATGGAGATGGGCAATGCGTTGCGCTCACCTGTTTTGGGCGCCGACGAGCGCTCGGCAATACGCGATGCATTGAATGCCCGCGCCGCGGATGCTTAAGAGCTAGTCCGCGAACACGTCGAATGGGCGCTGCGCCAGCAAGTATCACCCCACGTGTGACTTAACGCATGACCTCAGGCTTACAGGAAAAATCAATGGAAGTGACCGAGGCAGAACGCGCGGCGGCACCGTTGATACCGCCACCGAAGCCGACATGAATGGCTATCTCGCCGCGCAGATAAGGCAACGTCCGACAACCACCGGTTGTCTGTCTTCAGGCGTTACTAAGCGTGGGCATTGCGAGAGCATCGCCCGCCCGCCGATCCTACGCTTAAGCTGCGTTCGGCCAAACAGCCGCCGCGCTTTCCCAAGACCTTGAACGAAGCCCAGGTCGAGGCGTTGCTGAACGCGCCCGATGTGGAAACCGCGCTTGGGCTACGCGACCGGACCATGCTTGAGCTGATGTACGCGAGCGACCTGCGCGTGACCGAACTGGTGACGTTGAAGACCGTGGAAGTGGGCTTGAACGAAGGCGTGGTACGCGTGATGGGCAAGGGGTCAAAGGAGCGCCTTATTCCGTTCGGGGCGGTCGCACAAGACTGGATCGAGCGCTATTTGCGTGAATCGCGGCCAGCGTTGCTTGGCGCCCGCGCCGCCGATGGGCTAATTCAACCGGTCGTTGCAACATCTCGAAATTTGGAGGTGTTAAATGGGGCGACCGCGGAGTTGGGGCTCGCAACAA
>LGTG01000455.1 GCA_001190015.1 Candidatus Burkholderia crenata | reverse complement strand
CAATCCGCGAATCGCATCCATCGCCAAAGATTATGAACATGATATCCATAACGCTTGTCCCTCAAATCCCGCTTACACGGGACCCAATTTCAACAGCCTTCTAAGCTGCTTTTGCGAATCTTCCGGTCGTCCGAGCTAAACAAAGCCGACTTTATGAGCGGCGGGCATGGTCATGTGGGACATGTCGCGGTCTGGCGATGTGAGTGCCGGGCGGCGTTTGGACACCGGACAGGCGTGAAGCTAACGAGCGCAGCGGCACGCATGCTGCCGTTAGCGTCGCTGCTCGAAAGCAGGACAAAAGACGCTTGGAAAGGCAAGAACCGGCGCGGCATCCGCCACAGCGCGAGGTATTCGCCTCGGGCACTGCGCTGCAAATCGATATTCTACCGTGAGCCACGCCCGCTCGGATCCGTGCGCCCGACCATCAACCGGGCAGCTTCAGGGCCTTCTGGTCGAAGCAAACGTCCTGTCCCGAATACCCGCAGCTATTCTTGCGAATTATACGGCATTGCCGCATAACTCGATCCGATCACCGGAACTGAAATTTTTCAGCGCTATGCTGCGAATATCTGTCGCGACGCAGAGCGTGAGACGTTTATCGCGTGGCTTGCCAATAACCCCCCTGTCCGTGGATGTCGTTCCGGGCACCGGCGGCTTACGCAAAGTACGGTGGTCAAGGCCCGGAATGGGAAAACGCGGCGGCGCCCGGGTGATCTATTACAACCTGCTCGATGACGGCTGTATCTGGTTGCTGATCGCTTATACGAAGGCGAAGTTCGACAATCTGCCAGCGTCGTTTCTAAACCAGTTACGTGAAGAGGTGAAGAATGGATAAGGAAATGGAGCAATTCCAAACGGACTTGTTGAAGTCTGTACGCGATATGAAAGCCGGACGTGCTGAATGCACCATCAAAGTTGCAGCTACAACGGCGTCATTAGCCCGCGCCAAGGTGGGGCTTTCGCAGAGCACATTTGCCGCTTTGCTTGGTGTATCTACGCGAACACTGCAAGACTGGGAGCAAGGTCGACGGGAACCTGCTGGGGCCGCACAGACGCTACTGCGTGTCGCAGCTCTCCATCCGGACGCATTGTGAGACCTACAAACGATGTGATGCGGAAAAACGGAGCTAAGCCGGTATAAAGCCAAGGCACCGACATATCAGCGTTCATTCGGGTATCCGAACGAAACAAAACTGGGCTCCCGCCCACTCGAATGCCGCGGCCCAACCCCCGACCCGCGCGGCTTTCCATGTCCCCGTACGTCCGCTTCAAGCCAAACGCCGCGCCACCCCGCTTACTTCTTCTCCGGCGTGCCGCCCGGCGGAGTCGTGGTCGTAGCCGGCGTTGCGGTCGTGACCGGCGTCGGGAACGGGAAGGTGTTGAACATCGACTTCGCCTGGGTCTGCATCTGCTCCTGCATCTGCACGAACATGTTCTTCGATTGCTCGATATAGCTGGTCATCATCCCCTGCATCATGGGCGCCTGCATGTTCATGAACTGCGACCAGACTTCAGGATTGAGCGGCACCGCATTACCGTCGATCAGCCCCTTCGACTGGTCGGTAAGCTTGTGCTGGATATCGATGAACGCCTGGATATTCTTCTCCAGGTAGGTGCCCATCATTCCCTGCATTGCGTTGCCGTAGAAGCGAATGATCTGCGAGAGTATGGTCGATGAAAACATCGGCAAGCCGCCGCTTTCTTCTTCCAAAATAATCTGCAGCAGGATGCTGCGCGTCAGGTCCTCGGCGGACTTGGCGTCCATCACCTTGAACTCTTCCTGGTCGAGCACGAGCTGTTTGACGTCGGAAAGCGTGATATAGGTGCTGGTTTCGGTGTCGTAGAGCCGGCGATTCGGATATTTTTTTATGAGTCGTTCGGCGGATTTCTTTGTAGTGGTCATGTAACGCCTTTAAACGCAAAACTCAAACTGTGCCGACGGACTCCGCGTGATTGATAGCGACGCAAGCCGCCGATTCGTAGTGAATGTCGGGTGGTCCGGCATCCAACCTCAACGTCCCGACCCGACGCGGGACGCGCGGCGCGCACAGCCTTATGGCACGCCGCTTGAAGCCCCCTCACCCCATGTGCAGGCCGCCATTCAGCGAGAAATCAGCACCCGTGGAAAAGCCCGATTCCTCGGATGCCAGCCACGCCACGATCGAACCGATCTCCTCCGGCCGCCCGAGCCGGCGAACCGGAATGGTCGCGACGATCTTCTCGAGCACGTCCGGGCGAATAGACTTCACCATGTCCGTCCCGATGTACCCCGGCGAGATAGTATTGACCGTCACACCCTTGGTCGCCACTTCCTGCGCCAGCGCCATCGTGAAGCCGTGAATGCCAGCCTTCGCCGTGGAATAGTTGGTCTGGCCGAACTGCCCTTTTTGACCATTCACCGACGAAATATTGATGACGCGTCCAAAACCACGCTCGACCATGCCTTCGATCACTTGCTTCGTCACGTTGAAGAGGCTCGTCAGGTTGGTATCGATAACTGCGGTCCAGTCTTCATGCGTCATCTTCCGGAACACAACGTCGCGCGTGATGCCCGCGTTGTTCACCAGGATATCGACTTCACCGACTTCGGCCTTGACCTTGTCGAAGGCGTTCTTGGTCGACTCCCAGTCGCCCACGTTGCCTTCGGATGCGATGAAGTCATAACCCAGCGCCTTTTGCTCCTCGAGCCACTTGACCCGGCGCGGCGAATTCGGTCCACAGCCCGCGACGACCGTGTAGCTGTCCTTATGCAGCCGCTGGCAGATACTGGTACCAATGCCGCCCATGCCGCCCGTCACATACGCTACTCGTTTCGTCATTACTCGCTCCGTTTATCGTTATGCGCGCCTGCAGCCGGGCATGCTTGCCACCCGTACCGCGGTGCGCGGTGCTCTCGCACACTGCTTAGGTTCAAGCAGTCATTGCAACACCATCATT
>LGTG01000454.1 GCA_001190015.1 Candidatus Burkholderia crenata | reverse complement strand
CCCCCCCCGCCCCCCCCAAAGCCAGCACGCCTCCAAACCTCTGCAACACAGCTTCTGTCGTCATGACGGGGCGCTTTTCAACAACCTGTTACAGATTATACCGTCAAACTTGCCCAACTGGGTAGCTATCTGGCCCGAGCCAATGATCCTCCTCCGGGCAATATCGTTGTCTGGCGAGGATTGGTAAGGCTTACAGATATCCTGCTCGGTTTCGAACCCGCCGAAAAATATGGGTAATTGCAAGGATTACGGCCCCGCCGGTCGAGCCCGGCTTGCGCGGCCCGTCCGGCTTAAGCGTCGTGTGTTCCCCTTTCGCGTCTCCACGCCCTTTCTCGATCACTTTCTCGGTCATTATGAACAAACTCTTCCGCGCCCTCGCTCTCTCCATCGGCCTTGTAGCCGGCACCCTGGGCGCCGTGAATGCGGCGCATGCATCGCCGGCTGCGCCTGTCGCCGGCACCGACTACACGGTGCTGCAACCCGCGCAGCCCGTCAATGCCAACGGCAAAATCGAAGTGATCGAATTCATGTGGTATGGCTGCCCGCACTGCAACGAATTCGACCCGTATCTGGAAGCATGGGTGAAGAAGCAAGGTCCCGACGTGGTCTTCAAGCGCGTGCCGGTTGCCTTCCGCGACGACCTCATCCCGCACTCGAAGATGTATCACGCGCTCGACGCACTCGGCCTGGCTGACAAGCTCACGCCCGCCGTGTTCAACGAAATTCACGTGAAGAAGAACTATTTGCTGACGCCGGAAGCGCAGGCTACGTTCCTCGCCACGCTAGGCGTGGACAAGAAGAAGTACATGGACGCATATAACTCCTTTTCGACGCAAAGCGACCTGCAACGCGACACCAAGCTGATGCAGGACTACAAGATCGACGGCGTGCCGACGCTCGCGGTACAGGGCAAGTACGAAACGGGCCCAGCCACCACGAACAGCCTGCCGGGCACAATTCAGGTCCTCGATTTCCTAATCGCCCAGATCCGCGCGAAGAAGATGTAAAGGAGTGGGCGCCACTATGATGAAGGACACGCTGGGCAATGGCGTTACACCGGCCCGGCTGAGAGTTTTCATCACCGGCGCATCCAGCGGCATTGGTCTCGCGCTCGCCGAGGAATATCTCCGGCGCGGTGCTTGGCCTCGTCGCCCGTCGTGGCGACACCCTCGCGGCATTCGCCGCACGCTTCCCCTCCCATTCCATCTCGATCTATCCCGCCGACGTCCGCGACGCCGCCGCGCAGTTCTGCGCGCAGCATGGCGGCGCCGACGTGGTGATCGCCAATGCCGGCGTCAGCTGCGGTGCGCTGACCGGTTATGGCGACCTCCATGCCTTTCGCGACGTGATGGATATCAACTACTTCGGGATGATCGCAACATTCGAGCCGTTCGTCGCCAGCATGGTCGAGGAACGGCGCGGGACGCTGGTTGGCATAGCCAGCGTGGTGGGCATTCGCGGCTTGCCGGGTTCGGGCGCGTACAGCGCGTCGAAATCGGCGGCGCTGAAGTATCTCGAATCGCTGCGGGTGGATATGCGGCGGAAGGAGGTATCGGTGGTGACCATCGCGCCGGGTTATATCCGCACTGCGATGACCGAGCACAATCCGTATCCGATGCCCTTCCTGATGGACGCCGATATTCGCCGCCAAAACCGCCGATGCGATCGCGAAGAAAGTCCGGTTTGCGACTTTTCCCTGGCAGATGCAGATGGGTTAGGGGTTAGGCGGTTGAAGTCTTCGCGGTATCTTTAACCAACTGATCAAGCAGCTGTATTTCAAGTTGGTGTCGTCGCGATTTCGGCGGGCAGCTGCGGTGCCGCCCTCGTTATCCAGAAGATACGCCAGCTTACGATGCAGAATACTGCAATGATATTGGCCAGCCGGTCCGCGGTTCGCAGCTTCGATTCTTCTGCCTTACAGCCCGACTTGAGAATCTTGTGGAAAACCTTTTCCATCGCAGTGCATACCAGTCAAGTTTCTCAATAGCCTGTCTGAGGGAAGTAACGGGTAAATTGGTGATCAACTTCCATTCAATACGTTTTCTGGCCTTGGGTAGCCC
>LGTG01000037.1 GCA_001190015.1 Candidatus Burkholderia crenata | reverse complement strand
GTCACAGGTTGCGGGCCATTCAGCTCAAGCATTGGTGTCGTGGTACGACTCTCTACCGAGAACTGCGCGTGTTGGAAGCGTCTGCTGAGATCGCGCGACAGGTGGCGGCAAACAGTCGCCGCTGGTGGCGCAATAGCGGAAGCTACTCAACAGCGTGTTGCCCATCGCCTACTTTGACCAGTTGGGTTTGCCTCGACTCATAACCTCAACTTCTCGAACCGCCCGGTGCGGACCCGCATGCCGGGTGGTGTGGTAGGGGTACGGCCTTATGGTCGTCCCCTATGCCGATTTTCGGCGTTATCACTAAAAATCCATAAAATCTCCCACTATGTGAACACATCAATCACATATTGAATAATCGCGACGCGCAGCTCTAAAATCCGATCACAGCCAAAACGGCAGTTGCAGGCGGTTCGGGTTTTCCCGCGGACCGCGTGAAACGAAAAAAGCATTCGGAGACAAGTTATGCCAACGTCAGCGCAATCGGCGCACTCGCATCTGCAATCGCATCCATGCGTCTCGCACTCCTTATCGATGATCTCCCGCGCCGTGAACGAACGCTCAGGCATTCTCAAGCCGCGAACATCGAATGCCATGACCAAGATCCTGAACACCACCGTTGAGCATGAATTGTCGATGGAACGCACGGCCGGGAAACCGGCGGCGCCCGAGGTAGATGAAGCAAACGGAGCCAGCGAGCAAACGGAGCCAGCGAGCCGAGCGAAGCGCAGGCATCGGCGGCTGCACTGCTCGACCTCAGGCTGCGGCAAGCCGGCACGCAAACTTTGCTGCGCGGCCTCGCGATTCTCGAAGCTGCAGCGCGAAGCTCGCGCGATCTCGCAAGAAGTCGGCTGGCGCGTTCCGCAGCCCGCAACACGCAGGATCAAACGATGACGCGGACCGATACATCGGCCGAGACGTAACCAGCCCGCGCTGAAGCAGCACCGGCTCTCATAGCAATCGACTGGGGCACCACGGCGCTGCGCGCCTATCTGCTCGACGCCAGCGGCGCGGTGCTGGGCATCGTTGGCGGGCATCATGAATCTGGTTTCGACGCCGTGTTCGAAGCAACCTGCGGCGCATGGCTCGCCATCGGCGCGCCGCTTCCGGTGATCGCGGCGGGCATGGTCGGCAGCTCCCAAGGCTGGATGGAAGCCCCGTACGTGTGTCCACACTCACCGATCCGGCAGCGCTCGTAGCGGGCATCGTGCGCGTGAAAACGCTCAAGGGCGTCACCGTTCACATCGTGCCGGGCGTGCTTGAAGACGGCACGTTGCCCAACGTGATGCGCGGTGAAGAAACGCAGATCTTCGGTGCGCTTGCGAGTGACACGGCGCTGGACCACGAACCGTATGGCGGCCAGATCGGCTTGCCGGAAACGCATGCGAAGTGGGCGGTTGTGTCGAAGGGACGGATCGAACGATCCTACACCTTCATGACCGGCGAGACCTACGGCGCGCTGCGCGACCACACCATCCTCGGCCGCACGATGCGCGGACCGTCGCGCACGCGACCGAGCACGGGTTGCATCGGATCGCGCTGCAGGCCGGCCTGATCCAGTCGAGCGCCGGTCGCATCTAGCATCTAATTAGGAGCAGGACCATGCAAATCGATATCAACCTCCCCGCGCCGTAGACGCCGCACGCTGGCCTGGCCGCTGCGTTCGGCCTGTGTGTGTCCGCTGATCGCAATCCTGCGCGGCGTAACGCCGGCGGACACTGCTGATCGCGGCCGCGCGTTGTACGAAGCGGGCTTCCGGATCGTCGAAGTGCCGTTGAATTCGCCGCAGCCGTTCGACAGCATCGCGGCAATCCGTCAGGCGCTGCCAGAGGATGCGGGTACGGTTCTGCATCCGCATTACGTCGATGAAGTGAAGAAGGCCGGCGGTGATCTGATCGTGATGCCGCATAGCGACGGCGATGTCGTGCGCGCCGCGAAAGCACAAGGGCTTGCCTGTGCACCGGGCGTCGCAACGCCGAACGAAGCGTTTATCGCGCTGAAGAACGGTGCAGACGTGCTGAAGATGTCTCCCGCCGAGCAGCTCGGCGCGCACGTGGTGAAGGCGCGGCCGTGGTGCTCGCGGAACTGGACATCGCATTGGTACGGGAAACGGCGGCGCGGATCGGATCAGCGGATAACGTGCTTGCGGTGCAACGGACGTGACGCAAAGCGCATCGGTGCAGAACGCGGTAAGCGAAGCAGAAGCAAAATTTGGCCCCATCGACGTGCTGGTGAACAACGCGGGCATCAACGTGTTTTGCGATCCGTTGACCATGACCGACGACGACTGGCGCCGCTGCTTCGCCGTCGATCTCGACGGCGTCTGGGAACCGGTTGCCGCGCGGTGTTGCCGGGCATGGTGGAACGCGGGCGCGGCCGCATCGTGAGTATTGCTTCCACGCACTCATTCAAGATCATCCCCGGCTGTTTTCCGTACCCGGTGGCGAAGCATGGCGTGATCGGATTGACGCGGGCGCTGGGTATCGAATACGCGGGGCGGCAGGTGCGGGTGAATGCGATTGCGCCGGGTTACATCGAGACGCAACTCACGCACGACTGGCCGATCCGGCCAAAGCGAAACAGGCAACGCTCGATCTGCAACCGATGAAGCGCATTGGCCGGCCGGCCGAAGTGGCAATGACCGCCGTGTTCCTCGCCTCTGACGAAGCGCCGTTTATCAACGCGAGTTGCATCACGGTGGATGGCGGGCGCTCGGCGCTGTACCACGACTGAAACCATACGAATACATAGCTAAGCAGCAAAGGATGACGCACTGGCCGTGGTGCGGCGTCACGACAACAAGACGCGGCCAACACCTTCGTACCAACTAGACAGTCAAGTCAGGAGACAGACCATGAAACGCAGAATGTTCCTCACGCTCTTTGCCACGGCCACCGCAGCAAGCGCGACCTTGTCACG
Source organism: Candidatus Burkholderia crenata (assembly GCA_001190015.1). GTDB lineage: Bacteria > Pseudomonadota > Gammaproteobacteria > Burkholderiales > Burkholderiaceae > Caballeronia > Caballeronia crenata. The sequence continues at coordinate 2,902 of LGTG01000037.1, read as the reverse complement.
GCGCGGGTAGCGCAAGCCGCCGATGACGTCAAGATCGGCTTCCTGGTGAAGCAGCCGGAAGAACCGTGGTTCCAGGACGAGTGGAAGTTCGCCGAAATCGCGGCCAAGGAAAAGGGCTTCAGGCTGGTGAAGATCGGCGCGCCGTCGGGTGAAAAGTTAATGAGCGCGATCGACAACCTCTCCGCGCAAAAGGCCCAGGGTTTCGTGATCTGCACATCGGACGTCAAGCTCGGACCGGGCATTGTCGCGAAGGCTAAAGCGGCCGGACTGAAGATGATGACAGTGGACGATCGTCTGGTCGACGGTTCGGGCAAGCCGATCGAATCTGTCCCTTACATGGGCATCTCGGCTTATAACATCGGCAAGCAGGTGGGTGACGGCATTGCCGCCGAGATCAAGAAGCGCGGCTGGAACCTGGCTGAAACCGGCGCTATCGACTTGACCTACGAGCAACTGCCGACCGCGCATGACCGGACGACGGGCGCTGCCGCCGCACTGGTCGCAGCAGGTTTTCCGAAGGCGAACATAATGGCGGCGTCGCAAGCGAAGACCGACACGGAAAACGCGTTCAACGCCGCGAACATCGCGCTCATGAAGAATCCTCAAGTTCAAGCACTGGGTGGTGTTCGGCTTGAACGACGAAGCCGTGCTCGGCGCCGTGCGCGCAGCGGAAAGGCCGTGGTTTCAAGGCGGACAACATGATCGGCGTGGGGATCGGCGGCTCGGATTCGGCCTTGAGCGAGTTCAAGAAACCGAACCCGACGGGCTTCTACGCGACCGTCATCATCGGCCCGAAGCGTCAGTCGGAACTCATGTACACGTGGATCAAGGACGGCAAGGAACCGCCGCCGTGACGCCGACCACCGGCATGCTGGCGACGCGTGACAACGTGGGTGAAGTGCGCGAAAAGATGGGCCTGGCATCGGCTAAGTAAGGTCTTTTCGTATCAGGTATCGGTAGAGCAATACGGACCGCAGCGTTTCGACATGAAGCGCTGCGGTCCGCATGAAACATAAGGAGGCGATGTGTCAGCGACGCTGCGTTTTGACAATATCGGTAAGGTTTTTCCAGGCGTGCGCGCGCTCGACGGCGTGTCGTTCGACGTCAACGCCGGCGAAGTGCACGGCCTGATGGGCGAGAACGGCGCGGGCAAATCGACTTTGCTGAAAGTGCTGGGCGGGGGTGAATATCAGCCGGATTCCGGGCGTGTCCTGATTGATGGTAACGAGGTGAAGTTCGCGAGCGCGGTCACATCGATCACGGCGGGTATCGCGATGATTCACCAGGAGTTGCAGCCCGATCTCACGATCGCCGAGAACCTGCTGCTGGGTGTACAAGGGCGAAGCGAAAAAGCATGTACGCGAGCGGCTGCTGCAAATGGGGGTTGATCTCGACCCGAACTCGAAGCTCAAGAAGCTTTCCATTGCGCAACGGCAGATGGTGGAAATCTGCAAGGCGCTGCTGCGCAACGCACGTGTGATTGCGCTCGATGAATCCACGTCGTCGCTGTCGCATCGCGAGACGGAAGTGCTGTCAAGCTCGTGCGTGATTTGAAAGCGGACAACCGCGCGTTGATCTACATCTCGCACCGCATGGACGAGATTTACGAGCTGTGCAATACATGCACGATTTTCCGCGATGGCCGCAAGATCGCGTCGCACCCGAATCTGGCCGAGGTTCCGCGCGATACGCTCGTGCAGGAAATGGTCGGGCGTGAAATTTCCGATATCTACGATTACAAACCGCGCAAACTCGGCGATGTTCGTTTCGCCGTGACGAACATTGAAGGACACGCGCTGCATGAACCGACAAGTTTTGAAGTGCGCCGCGGAGAGATTGTCGGCTTTTTCGGGCTGGTGGGCGCGGGGCGCAGCGAACTGATGCACCTCGTCTACGGCGCGGACCGCAAGAAGGCCGGTACGATTACGCTGGATGGCGAGCCGATCAAGATCCGCAGCGCGGGTGAAAGCGATCAAGCACGGCATCGTGCTGTGTCCCGAGGACCGCAAGGAAGAGGGCATCGTGGCCATGGCTTCGGGGTCCGAGAACATCAATATCTCGTGCCGCCGGCATTACCTGCGCGGCGGGCTGTTCCTGGATCGCAAGAAAGAAGCCGCAACGGCCGAGCGTTTCATCCAATTGCTGAAGATCAAGACGCCGAGCCACAAGCAGAAAATTCGCTTTCTCTAGGGCAGCAATCAGCAAAAAACCATTCTGTTGCGTTGGCTCGCGGAGCCGGAACTGAAAGTCGTGATCCTCGATGAACCCACGCGCGGCATTGACGTGGGCGCGAAGCACGAGATCTACAACGTGATCTATCAACTCGCCGAACGCGGCTGCGCAATCGTGATGATTTCGTCCGAGTTGCCCGAGGTGCTGGGGGTGTCCGACAGGATCGTGGTGATGTGGCAAGGGCGGATCGCGGGCGAATTGCCGCGTGGGACAGCAAACGAACAATCAGTGCTGAATCTTGCGCTGCCTGTGCAATCGGAACCGACTGCGAAGGCAGCCTGAAGCAAAAAAGTGGAGATGGAGGACATCATGGAAGTCAGGGAAAACATTACCAACACGCTGGTGCCAGCGAAAAACGACAAGCAGAAGTGGTGGCAACAGAACAGATCACCGAATACAGCCTGGTCGTGATCTTCATCACGATGTCGCTCTCGGTCGATCACTTCTTCTCCATCGAGAACATGCTCGGCCTGGCGCTGTCGATTTCGCAGATCGGCATGGTCGTTTGCACGATGATGTTCTGCCTCCCATCTCACAATTACCCATATTTTTCGGCGAGTTCGAAACCGAGCAGGATATCTGTAAGCCTTACCAATCCTCGCCAGACAACGATATTGCCCGGAGGAGGATCATTGGCTCGGGCCAGATAGCCACCCAGTTGGGCAAGTTT
>LGTG01000453.1 GCA_001190015.1 Candidatus Burkholderia crenata | reverse complement strand
CCCGCTTACACGGTACCCAATTTCAACAGCCTGCTAGGCAGGCCAAAAACCCGCAACAATCGAAATATGCTCATGCCAGCCATGATCGGTGTGCATGGCTTGAGGCGCTTTTGCCGATGTTATTTGATCAGCGCCAACGCGTCCCTGAAACGCGAATGCCAGTAGCTTCCCAGCCAGCCGAAGATCGTTGCTTTCTGTGGTGGTAGGAAGCGCTTCCTTCGCGCTGCGCTCTCGCCAGCGCGATTGCCTTATTCTCCGGGGCGCTTGAACCGACGGTATCGGCAATCAGCTCGACCGTATAGCCGAGCTTTAACAAGCCGTTCACCGTCAGCAACACGTACACATGCGCTTCGCAACCGGCCACGAACAGCACCGAGTCCTTTGATGACAACGCCGCCACGAAGTTCGGGCACAGCGTTGCGTCGAACGTATCCTTCTCTATCACACGATGCCGCTCGCTGATCAGGCTATCGACACTTCCGCCAAGCCCACGTGGATTCTGCTCGGTGACAAGCACCGGGATATCGAGCAGATCAGCCGCTTTCACCAGGGTCACGCAACGCTTCAACACGGCCGCGCCGTTATCGATATGCGGCATCAATTTCGCCTGCATATCGATGACAACAAGCACCGGATTAGGCTTCACTTTCCATGATCCGGTCAATCAACCGGGCGTTTTCACCCGCCGATCCAATGCCTTCGTGTTTGGCCATCGGAATGAAAAAATGCGTCTTCACGTTCGGCAGGTTTGCACGATCCAGCCACTCCGTCAGATGCCGGGTGAGCCTTTGCGCAGGTACATCGACTTCGGCACGCAACGCGGGCGGCAAGGCAATTGACGGAGATATCGCGCTTTGGTCTGATACGGCTCAGACGCGACGCACAACGCGTCGGGACGGTCATCGGGATCTGTGGGCAGGCGTTGCAACGCTTCGCGCAGCAACGCGATGCCCAGGCCCTGGCCGCGCCACTGTTTCCTCACTTCCCACGTGCTGATGTACACTACTCGATGCGTATTGGAAACGCTGCACAGCCGCTCCGGCCCGAGGGCTTCGGTAGCGGCGAGCGCGAGGGACAGCATCTCGCCGGAATAGGTGTCGAGGACATACACCAGGTCCGCGCTGCTCTGGATGGGCGGCATTTTCACGAGTTTCAACTCGACCGCCGCCGCGACAATATCCGTACCGGCCTCATGAAATACGGCGAAAGCAGTGCCGAGCTGCTCGTCGTCGACCTGCGGATATTCATGCCGATACGTCATGGTTAGCAGGAACGGGCCGATTTTTTCCCGATAGACCAACGGCTTGTCGACGTCGTAATCGCTCGTGCCTTCTAGCCCGTAAGGGTCGTAGTCCTGCGCGGCCGTTGCGGGCGCCGGATCCGTGGCCGTTTTCAACGCCACGGTCGTCCGTCGCGACTTGGGCACCAGATCCTCCGGCAAGCCTTCCCAGCTCAGGTGAAGAAATTCGCGAACGCCGCGATAGTGTGTTTCGAACAACGACGCGCCCGGCGCCGTTTCGAACGGCGCAAGAATGCGTTCAGCTGATTCGAGTGCACGATCCATCAACTGATCGGCTTCAGCGGGATCGGGGGCGCCCGGCACCGCGTGCGGTCCGGTCGCGGTGGAAACAGCCGCGCCGGAGGGGAGCAGAGCCAGCAGGGATAGGTGCTTCATGAATGCCATCTCCGTCTCGTGGGGGTGTCATCGTAGCAAAAACGCGTTTTTTTGTACGACACAACGCCGATGCGTCGCGCAAGTTGCTACCACGCGGATTGCTCGAACGATTTGTTGTTGCAACCGCCGCCTGAATGGCAGCGTCCTGCATGCCAGCAGATACCAGATTAGGGAGGCTGCGATGAATGACATCAATCATCAAACTCATCAGGAAGTTCGACATGAAGGTGGCTGCGCGTGCGGGGCATGGCATTTTACGGTATCGGCGCAGCCGGACCGCATCGGTCTTTGCCATTGCATGACTTGCCGCCGCGTGCACGGTTCGGCGTTTGGCGCGTACGCAGTTTACCCGGAGGAACAGGTCACCATGTCGGGCGCGACCAAAGCCTGGCAAAGTTCCGCTGATGCCTGCCGCCACTTCTGCCCGGTCTGCGGCTCGGTAGCCTATATGGCGTATGTCAACAATGACGAGATCGACCTGCCGATTGGCGCCTTTGATGAAACCGGCTTCCTCGATCCCACCTATGAACTCTGGTGTATCCACCGCGAGCCGTGGCTATCCGGCGATGGAAGGCGCGAGTATTCCGAAGACCGGTCCTGACGAGTGCACCGGACTGCCGGATCGCCGGACCATCAGATGACCGCGCTTTTTTCACCATCGGTCATTCGACCCGTCCGCTGGCGGAATTTACCGGCTAAGGAGAGCGAGATCGGAATGCTGGTCGATGTCCGCAGCATTCCGCGATCATGGACCAATCCGCAGTTCAACCTTGACACTTTGCTGGGTGCGCAGGGGGTGGGGTATGTGCATCTCGAGGCTCTGGGCGGGCGGCGCGGCAAGGGCACGACGGACCACCCGTCGCAGAACACCTACTGGACCCATCCAGCGTTCCGCAATTACGCCGACTACGCGCTGGGTGAACCCTTCCGTGAAGGCCTGGAACAACTGCTCGACCTCGGCCACGCCCGGCGCTGCGCGATCATGTGCTCGGAAGCAGTGTGGTGGCGGTGTCATCGGCGAATCGTGGCGGATTATCTACTCGCACGAGGTGAAACCGTGCTGCACATCATGGGCCCGCGTCAGGTCAGGCCCGCGACGCTTACGCCGCAAAGCGTAACAGCAAGCAGACGGCACCGTGATCTACCCGGAATCCGGCACAACGGCGGGGGCGACGCCGAATTGACCGTCTTCTTGCTCCCGGCGCGCAAGCAGAAGGCAATCGTTTGCCTATGCTGGAACTGTGCCCGTTGCGCCGTGTCGGATATCAGGCTGAAGCAAGCAAGGGGTTGGAATTGAGATCATCGTTTTTTCTCCGTAACAGCAAGTAACCGCGACCCATGAGCAAGCATCCCATAGCCGGCAGCGACAAGCCGCAACCCGAAGGCGCTCGTTGCCTCGGCGCATGCAAGCCGGACGAAAAAATCGAAGTGGTGGTCATGCTTCGGCGGCAAAACGAGGACGCATTCCGGCAGTTGATGCAAAAGATCAACAGCGGCGCTGCCGACGCCGTGCCGGTTTCGCGCGAGGAATTCAGCAAACGCTTCGGGGCGTCGGCGTCCGATGTGGCCAGGACGGAAGCGTTCGCGAAGGCGCACGGTTTGACCGTAGTCCGCGCCGATCCGGGCGCGCGCAGTGTGGTGCTCTCCGGCACGATCGCCCAGTTCAGCACGGTGTTTGGCGTCAAGCTGAAGCGCTTCGAGCATCACGCGATTGGCGAGTATCGCGGGCGCACGGGACCGGTGAACGTGCCGGAGGACATGAAAGACTTGGTGACCGCCGTGCTGGGTCTCGACAGCCGGCCACAGGTGCGCCCGCATTTCCGCTTCCGGCCGCCGTTCAAGACGGCGCGCAGCGAATCCAGCACGTCATACACGCCACTCGATCTCGCGCGGCTCTACGACTTCCCCGGCGGCGACGGCAGCGGCCAGTGTGTCGGCATTATCGAACTGGGCGGGGGGTATAGCGAAAGTGACCTGAGCGCCTATTTTTCGCAACTGGGCGTGGCCCCGCCGAACGTGGTGGCGGTCGGCGTCGACCAGGCCAACAACGCGCCGTCTGGCAACCCGAACGGGCCTGACGGCGAGGTGACGCTGGACATCGAGATTGTCGGTGCGATCGTGCCGGGCGCGCGCATCGCGGTGTATTTCACGGCGAACAGCGACGCGGGTTTTATCGACGCCGTGAACCACGCAATCCACGACGATAGCAACAAGCCATCGGTCATCTCGATCAGTTGGGGCGGACCGGAAACCAACTGGACGTCGCAGTCGCAAAACACATTCGACGAAGTTCTGCAATCTGCCGCGGCGCTGGGCGTGACGGTGTGCGCAGCTTCCGGCGACAGCGGTTCCAGCGACGGCGCCTCGGACGGCGATCATGTCGATTTCCCGGCGTCGAGCCCGTACGTGCTCGCATGCGGCGGGACGCACCTGCTGGCATCGGCGAGCGAGATTCGCGGTGAAGTGGTGTGGAATGACGGCGACCAGGGCGGCGCGGGCGGTGGCGGCGTGAGCGCCGTGTTTGCGCTGCCGGTCTGGCAGAGCGGCCTGAACGTCACGCGCGTCAGTGGCGCCAAGTCGGCGCTGACCAAACGCGGCGTGCCGGATGTTGCCGGCGACGCGTCGCCGCTTACCGGCTACGATGTAATCATTGGCGGGACGCAGACGGTGGTGGGTGGCACGAGCGCGGTCGCTCCGCTATGGGCCGGGCGATCACCCGGATCAACGCGGCGGCGGGAAAGCCGGTGGGTTTCCTCAACCCGAAGCTGTACGCTGCGAAGACCGCGGGCCACGACATCACGCAGGGAAACAACGGCAGCTTCGAGGCGACGGTGGGCTGGGACGCCTGCACGGGTCTGGGCAGCCCGGACGGCGCGAAAGTCGCGGCTGCGCTGAAGTAGCGGTTGCAGGTCGAGATCAGTTGAGTTGACGTAGTTGAGTTGAGGGCGAATTCAACCGATCGTTGCAACATCTCGAAATTTGGAGGTGTTAAATGGG
>LGTG01000452.1 GCA_001190015.1 Candidatus Burkholderia crenata | reverse complement strand
TAACAGAGAATCGTAGAAAAATATGGGTAATTGCAAGCAGATATCCTGCTCGGTTTCGAAATCGCCGATACCCCCACCGTCGAGATCGCCAGGCTCCTTCGGAGCGGCGAGCGGCTCGCTGCTTTCCGCCAGATGTGGTGCAGCCTACCGCCGTAGCCGAGGAATCCGGTTCGCTCAACGCGATGCTGCTCGATCTCACTACACTGGGCGACCGTCAGGTAGACGAACAGACCTGTGCGTTCGCGAGCCTGTGTGAGCCGGTCGTGATCGTCGTGCTCGGTGCATTGGTGGGCGGGCTCGTCGTCGCGATGTATCTTCCGATCGTTCAACTCGGGAATGTGGTGTAGGTGGTGTAGCATCGCAGCCGAATTCAACCCAGGACAGCTATGCAGCCTTTGTATCAGGCGGAGTTTTCAGGCCGCTATCTCGACGCTTACAGTTCCACGTTCGGCGCTTTGCCGCTCGCGGCGCAGTATGGTTTCGCGATCATCTTCGGGCTGGTAATCGGCAGCTTTCTGACGGTGGTCGTGCACCGCCTGCCGATCATGCTCGAACGCGCGTGGAAAGCGGAGAACGCTGTCGTCAAGGAGGACGATGCAGATGACAGCAAGCCCGACGCCACGCCGCTCGCCCGCTACAACCTCGCCGTCCCTCGCAGCGCCTGTCCCCACTGCGGCCACGTGTTGCGGGCGTGGGAAAATATTCCGGTCGTGAGTTATGTACTGCTGTGTGGCCGTTGCGCGAAGTGCAACGCACGCGTCAGCGCTCGTTATCCGCTGACGGAACTGGCTACCGCGCTGTTTGCCGCCCTCTCGCTGTTTGCGTTCGGGCCCGCGCTGATCGCGCTCGCCGCGTTCGGCTTATGCGCGACGCTGCTGGCCGCGAGCCTGATCGACTTCGATACCCGCTATCTGCCCGACACGCTGACATTGCCTCTGCTGTGGGCTGGCCTGATCGTCAATCTCGGCGACACGGCATTCGTCCCACTGCACGAAGCGGTGATCGGTGCGATCGCGGGTTATCTGTTTGTCTGGTGCGTATATTGGCTGTTCAGGCTGGTACGCGGCGTGGAAAGCATGGGTTATGGCGATTTCAAGCTGCTTGGCGCGCTCGGCGCGTGGCTTGGCTGGCAAGCGCTCCCGCAGGTCGTGCTGTTGTCGGCGGTGGCGGGTGCCATCTTCGGTTTGGCGGCAACGGGTATCGGCAAGATGCGGTTTGAAGAGCCGCTGCCGTTCGGGCCGTTTCTCGCAGCAGGCGGCGTGATTACGTTATTTTTCGGTACGCCGCTTTAAGCAATGTTCGGCGGATAAACCAAGACGAAAAGGGAGTTGAATGATGTTCAGCATCGGCCTGACTGGCGGGATCGGCAGCGGCAAGACCACGGTGGCGGACATGTTCGCCGCGCGTGGTGTGCCCGTCATCGATACGGACTTGATTGCGCACCAGATCACCGCACCGGGCGGCGTCGCGATGCCGCTGATCGAAAGCACGTTCGGCCCGGAATACGTCGCCGTTGACGGTTCGCTGGATCGCGCGAAGATGCGTACGCGCGTTTTCTCCGATAACGCCGCCAAGGCTCAACTCGAATCGATCACGCATCCGCTGATCCGCGCCGAAAGCGAACGCCAGCGCAATGCAGCACAAGGGGCTTATCACATCGTCGTGATGCCGTTGCTGATTGAAGCGGGCGAACGCGCAAGCAAAGTAGAGCGGATTCTCGTAGTCGACTGCCCAGTGGACACGCAAATCGAGCGTGTGATCCGGCGCAATGGCTGCACATGTGATCAAGTACTCGCCATCATCGCGCGTCAGGCCGCGCGTGAAGCGCGTCTGGCAGCCGCCGCCGACGTCGTCGTCAATGACTCTGCCGCCACGCTGGAAACGCTGCAGCGCGAGGTGAACGCCTTGCACGCACGCTATGTGGCAATGGCGTCCGGCACGAGCAAACCGCGTACCTAGCAAGTGCATGCAACGCGTTCGAACTCGTCACGAACAGCGCTGAAAATGCGCGCCGGATGCGATTAAACGTGTGGATTTGCCTGGGGTTTGATGCGGCATTAGAATATCCTCACTTTTTGCTATCGAACCCATCGACCAACGCCGAGGCGAGCGCGCTTGATCCTTTACGAGTACCCCTTCAACGAGCGAATCAGAACGCTGCTGCGTCTCGAAGACCTTTTCGAGCGCTTCACCTTCTTTCTGACTCAAGAAGACCCGCGCGAACATCACGCTGCACTGACTACGTTATTCGAGATCGCCGAAGTCGCGGGCCGCACGGATCTGAAAGCGGACCTGATGAAGGAACTGGAGCGGCAACGCCAGACGCTCGCGCCGTTCCGCGGCAATCCCGGTATCGATCAGGATGCGTTGAAGTCGGTGCTTGGCGAGATCGAGCAGACCTTGGCCGGCCTCGGGCAGATGCAGGGCAAGACAGGCCAGCATCTGACCGATAACGAGTGGCTCGCGAGTATTCGAAGCCGTACGATCATTCCGGGTGGAACCTGCCGCTTCGACCTTCCGTCGTACTTCGTGTGGCAACAAAATCCAGCCGAGGAGCGCCGCGGGGACATCACGAAATGGGTCACACCCATGCTGCCATTACGCGACGCAACTACTATCGTGCTGCGTCTCGCACGCGAATCGGGACAGGCGTCCAAAGTGATGGCGATGCAAGGGAGCTATCAGCAGATGCTATCGAGTCGAACTTATCAATTGATGCAGGTGCGGGTACCGTCCGACACCCGCCTGATTCCCGAAGCGAGCGCGAACAAGTACATGCTGTGGGTACGCTTCACGGTGCAGGACGGCGATCTGAGGCCACGCGCAGTAGATGCTGACATCCCATTCCACCTGACGCTGTGCAGTCTTTAAGTTGGGGTTGAAAACCCCATTTACTGAGCTCAACCTATTTAAATTCGCAGTGCAGAATGACCACTATCGTTAAATGCCCGACTTGCGAGAAGGGCGTCCGCTGGGTTCCTGAAAGCCGCTTTCGTCCGTTTTGTTCAGACCGTTGCAAGCAGGCCGATCTCGGTGCCTGGGCGACCGAGAAGTACAAGATCGGCGGCAGTCCGCAGGACACGCCCGATGAAGACTCTCATCTCATATAGCGGCCTGAACTAGGCCGCCTAGCAAGACTCCACCGTGAAACAAAGCGCCTAGCAGGCTGTTGAAAAGCGCCCCGTCATGACGACCGAAGCAGTGTTCAAGAGGTTTGCACATGCAATTTGCTGCTGAATTGCGGGTTCGCCGAGTGGTTTTGGCAGGCAGTGCGCAGGCACGCCAGCCCGGCGCCGTACGGTGC
>LGTG01000451.1 GCA_001190015.1 Candidatus Burkholderia crenata | reverse complement strand
CGACAGTTGGCGGCAAAAAACAGTCGCCGCTGGTGGCGCAATAGCGGCAAGCTACTCAACAGCGTGTTGCCAATCGCCTACTTTTACCAGTTGGGTTTGCCTCGACTCATAACCTCAACTTCTCGAACCGCCTGGTGCGGACCCGCATGCCGGGTGGTGTGGCAAGGGTACGGCCTTATGGTCGTACCCTATGCCGATTTCGAACCAGCGCGTTGGATTAACTATCTATGACTATGTTGGATTAGCTACCGCCGCGGCGCATCAGGTCGAAGAATTCAGCGTTGTTCTTGGTCTGGCGAATCTTGTCGAGCAAGAATTCCATGGACTCGACTTCGTCCATGTCGTGAATGAACTTGCGCAGTACCCAGACTTTTTGCAGCAGGTCAGGCTTGATGAGCAATTCTTCGCGACGCGTGCCGGACTTGTTCAGGTTGATCGACGGATACACGCGCTTTTCTGCAAGGCGGCGTTCCAGGTGCACTTCCATGTTGCCCGTGCCCTTGAACTCTTCGTAGATCACGTCGTCCATCCGGCTGCCGGTTTCAATCAGCGCTGTGCCAATGATGGTCAGCGATCCGCCTTCCTCGATGTTACGAGCCGCGCCGAAGAAGCGCTTCGGCCGTTGCAGCGCGTTTGCGTCCACACCGCCGGTCAGCACCTTGCCCGAGGCCGGCACAACCGTGTTGTAGGCGCGTGCCAGACGCGTGATGGAGTCCAGCAGAATCACAACGTCGCGCTTCATTTCGACCAGACGCTTGGCCTTTTCGATCACCATTTCGGCGACTTGCACGTGGCGTGCGGCCGGTTCATCGAAGGTGGAGGCGATCACTTCGCCGACCACCGAGCGCTGCATTTCCGTCACTTCTTCCGGCCGTTCGTCGATCAGCAGCACGAACAGCACGATGTCAGGGTGGTTCGATTTGATGGCATGCGCAATGTGCTGCAGCATCACGGTCTTGCCCGATTTCGGCGATGCCACCAGCAACCCGCGCTGACCCTTGCCGATAGGTGAAATCATGTCGATGATCCGGCCCGTCACGTTCTCTTCGCCGCGCATTTCGCGCTCGAGCGGCATCGGCTTGTTCGGATGCAGAGGCGTCAGGTTCTCGAACATGATCTTGTGCTTCGAGGCTTCCGGCGCCTGGCCGTTGACCTTGTCCACCTTGACGAGGGCAAAGTAGCGCTCGCCGTCTTTCGGCGTACGCACTTCACCTTCAATGGTGTCACCGGTATGCAGATTGAAGCGGCGGATCTGCGACGGACTGATGTAGATGTCGTCTATGCTGGCGAGATACGAGGTCTCGGGAGACCGGAGGAAGCCGAAGCCGTCCGGTAATACTTCGAGCGTGCCGTCGCCGAAAATCGTGTCTCCGGTCTTGGCGCGCTTTTTAAGAATCGCGAACATCAATTCCTGCTTGCGCAGTCGATTGGCGTTTTCGATCTCCAGGCCATTGGCCATTTCGATCAATGCGGAGACGTGCTGAGACTTGAGCTCGGATAAATGCATACGGATTTCCCGCCAGGGAGAAGAGGTACAACAGAGAATTTGGGAGGAGAAGTGAGCTGAACGCTCAAGGACCTAAACGTCTTGCCGTCTTACGAAATTTTGTCTTCAAACCTTAGAATTCCAGCATAGCACCGCCGGCAGGGCCTCGGGCGGCCGTGTCATTCGTTCATGTTGTGGTCTCACAACATTTTACCGGAATCTCACGTGCTACTTCGACATGCTTGCTAATTGCTTTTGCCAACTTTTTTACTTGTAATGCCACATGCGACCGCGTCAAACCCGGACACCGGGTCGTCATGCTGCTGGAGGCAACTGTTCCGCGGGAGCCGGAAATACCGTTGCGGATCTTCCGGCTCCGAGTCACAACTTCAAATCACAGGTTGCTGTCCAGGAACGCGGTCAGTTGCGACTTGGACAATGCACCGACCTTCTGCGCGGCGACTGCACCATTCTTGAACAGGATCAGCGTGGGGATACCGCGCACGCCGAACTTGACCGGTGTCGATTGATGCTCGTCCACATTGATCTTCGCGATCTGCAAGCGGTCGCCGTAGTCCTTGGCCACTTCGTCGAGGATCGGAGCAATCATCTTGCAGGGACCGCACCATTCCGCCCAGAAATCGAGCAGGACGGGTTTATCCGATTTCGTGACGTCCTGGTCAAAGGATGCGTCGCTGATATGTTTGGTCGATTCGCTCATTATGTGAATACCTCTATAAATTCGAGGCCCGCGTTTGAATGCTCGCCACGATACACCAAAACAGGAAATAGTTCGCCGCGCTGCGGGGTGTAGAGCCGCTCGCTTGGATGGGCGCGTACCGTTGCCGGAAAAGCCGCATTCTGCCCTTCACACGGTATTTAACCGGTGCTTCAAATTGTCATCTTAGCTTACTTTGTTTGCTATCTGTTGCCGGGTACCGATAGGCCCCGTCTGGACAGACCTCCAGCGCGCGATATTGTGGCGTATTCATATAGCGGGCATGCGGAAAGGCTACCGGCTCCACGCCACGAATATTGCGATTGCGTGCCTGAATTGCAATAGCGCTTAGCTTGGGTAGTGGGCGCGGCGATCCTTCTCTGATACGATTCTCTGTGACGGGCCTCCTCGCATGGTGGCGCGGTCAACCTGGTCAGGTCGGGAACGAAGCAGCCACAGCCGTTTTCTACCAGTGCCGAGGGTCGGGCTCGTCACTTTCGCTTTTTCTTCCTAGTGTTTTCTTCTTTGCGTTTGTCCGGTTGTTTCCAGTCCTTCGCCATATCCCCGTAGTTTCCCCAGGCCGCATTCCAAGCATGCCGTCGTTTTGTCCCTCGTTTTCAATTTCCTGTGTTTTTCGGGTTCATGGGGTTCTCATGGAGTCCTGTTAACGTTTGCGTGTTTCATGCGTGTGCCTCCCACGTTTTTTGCTTTCTGAGAACCCATTTTGCCCGCACGCGGGGCAGGTTCCGGCGCGCCGCTTCCACCGACGTGCGCGGCAGGGGAAACGCTTTTGCCTCTTGATGTTGCTGATACAATTTCGGCATGACCTATCAAGTTCTCGCACGCAAGTGGCGGCCCAAATCTTTCGCTTCGCTCGTTGGCCAGGAGCACGTGGTACTCGCGCTCACGCACGCGCTCGACGGCGGCCGTCTGCACCATGCCTATTTGTTCACCGGCACGCGCGGTGTCGGCAAAACGACGCTGTCGCGGATCTTCGCCAAGGCGCTCAACTGCGAGACCGGCGTGACGTCTACGCCTTGCGGCGTATGCCGGGCGTGCAAGGAAATCGACGAGGGACGGTTTGTCGATTATGTGGAGATGGACGCGGCCAGTAACCGCGGCGTGGACGAAATGGCCACGCTGCTGGAACGCGCGGTGTACGCCCCGGTCGACGCGCGTTTCAAGGTCTACATGATCGACGAAGTGCACATGCTCACGAACCACGCGTTCAACGCCATGTTGAAGACGCTGGAAGAGCCGCCTGCACACGTCAAATTCATCCTGGCTACCACCGATCCCCAGAAGATCCCGGTCACCGTGCTGTCGCGCTGCCTGCAGTTCAATTTGAAGCAGATGCCGGCAGGGCAGATCGTCGGGCATCTGGAGCATGTGCTTGGTGAGGAGCAGATCCCTTTCGAGCCGCAGGCGTTGCGGCTGTTGTCCCGTGCCGCTGACGGCAGCATGCGTGACGCGCTCTCGCTCACCGACCAGGCCATTGCGTATTCGGCGAACCAGGTGACCGAGGAAGCCGTGCGCGGCATGCTCGGCGCGCTCGACCAGAGTTATCTGATCCGTTTGCTCGATACCCTCGCGGCCGGCGACGGGCAGGGTGTGCTGGGCATCGCGGACGAGATGGCGTTGCGTAGTTTGTCGTTTTCCATGGCGCTGCAGGATTTGGCCGGCTTGTTGCACCGAATCGCATGGGCGCAATTTGCACCGGCTTCGGTGCTGGACGAATGGCCGGAGGCAACCGATATCCGTCGTTTCGCCGACTTGCTCAGCGCCGAGCACGTGCAACTGTTTTATCAGATCGCGACGATCGGGCGCGGCGAGCTGAGCCTGGCACCCGATGAATACGCCGGTTTCACTATGACTTTGTTGCGCATGCTTGCGTTCGAACCCGCCGGTGGACCGGGCGGAGGAGGCGGGGGCGGCGCTCGGGTAAGGCCGGCGATGATGGGCGCGCCAACTACCGGCACGCGCGAATCGGCGCCGAGTGGTGTCGCGGCCGACGGGTCGGGCG
>LGTG01000450.1 GCA_001190015.1 Candidatus Burkholderia crenata | reverse complement strand
CTCACGCAGTTGCGCTTCACTTCGTTCGCTGTGGTCAACTCACGGGAGGACTTACACCTCCTTGCGCCCATGCTGGGCGCACGCATGAAAAAGCCGTCGGTTCTTGCAAACCGGCGGCTTTTTCAGCTTGATTTCACTGTGCTACCTGGCGGCTTTACTTCGCATTAGCCAGCGCAACCGCCGTATCCAGCATGCGATTCGAGAAGCCCCACTCGTTGTCATACCAGCTCGACACCTTCACCAGACGGCCAGAAACCTTCGTGAGCGTCGCGTCGAACGTCGACGAAGCCGGGTTATGGTTGAAGTCGATCGACACCAGCGGCGCCGTGTTGTAGCCCAGGATGCCCTTCAACCCGCCTTCCGACGCTTCCTTCATGATCGAGTTCACTTCATCGACCGTCGTGTCGCGTGCGGCGATGAACGACAGATCGACGATCGACACATTGATGGTCGGAACACGAATAGCGTAACCATCCAGCTTGCCGTTCAATTCCGGCAACACCAGGCCCACCGCCGACGCAGCACCCGTCTTGGTCGGGATCTGGCTGTGCGTGGCCGAGCGAGCGCGGCGCAGGTCCTCGTGATACACGTCCGTAAGCACCTGGTCGTTCGTGTACGCGTGAATGGTCGTCATCAGGCCGTTCACCAGGCCGATCTTGTCGTTGAGCGGTTTGACGAGCGGCGCCAGGCAGTTCGTCGTGCACGATGCGTTCGAGATAACCGTATCCGACGCCTTCAGCACATGGTGATTCATGCCATAGACGATAGTTGCGTCAACGTCCTTGCCGCCCGGCGCCGAGATGATGACCTTCTTCGCGCCGCCCTTGATGTGGGCGCTGGCCTTTTCTTTCGTCGTGAAGAAGCCGGTGCATTCCAGCACGACGTCCACGTTCAGCTCGCCCCAGGGCAATTCAGCCGGGTTGCGGGTAGCCAGCACGCGGATGCGGTCGCCGTTGACCACGAGGTAGTTGCCGTCCACCGACACTTCGCCCGGGAACTTGCCGTGCGCCGTGTCGTACTGCGTCAGGTGCGCGTTCGTGGCGGCATTGCCGAGATTGTTGATGGCAACGATCTCGATGTCGTACTTCTTGCCGTTTTCATACAAGGCACGCAGCGTATTGCGGCCGATCCGGCCGTAGCCGTTGATTGCAACGCGAATCGTCATGGTCTATCTCCTGATGGCTGAAAAAAAGTTTCAGTTTGCTGCTGCCGGGTTCGCTGGGTCAGCTGGGTTATAACTCTGACCCCACACCTTGTCAGCCCGCGAGCGCGGATTCGCCCAACGAATCAATACCCACCACCCCGCCTTCGAGACCCACATACTTGCGCTAGAAATCGGTCACGCCGGCTTCGATCGCCACGCGCACGACGCCCTTCGGTAACACGCGGTCGCGATATTCCTGGTCTTGCAGATCGAACACGTTCGTACACGGCATGGACACGATGCGCGCGCCAGTGCCTTCCTGCGCCAGTTTCTCACCGGCCTTCAGCGCCAGTTCGACTTCCGACCCCGTCGTGATGAGGATGATCTTGCGTGCCGGGATGTCGTCGTTTCAGTCGCGCAGCACGTAGCCGCGCTTCGAAATGTTCGCGATCTGCACGTCGTTATGCGGCGAGAACAACAGGTTCTGACGCGTGAAAATCAGCGCCCATGGCCCTTTGTGCTCAATGGCGTACGTCCAGGCAACAGCGGTCTCGACGGTATCCGTCGGACGCCACACTTGTAAGTGCGGAATCAGCCAAAAGCTCGACGTTTGCTCCACCGACTGGTGCGTCGGGCCGTCTTCGCCCAGGCCGATCGAATCGTGCGTGAACACGAAGATGGACGGCGCCTTCATCAGCGCAGCCACGCGCAGCGCGTTGCGGCTGTAGTCCGAGAAGGTCAAGAAAGTGCCGCCAAACGGGCGATAACCGCCATGCAGCAGGATGCCGTTGATGGCCGCGCTCATGCCGAATTCGCGCACGCCGTAGTTGATGTGGTTGCCCCACTGGATCTCGTTCGTGCCCTCACCGACGCGCACTGCCTTCGATGCCTTCCAGTTCGTCAGATTCGAGCCCGTCAGATCTGCGGAGCCACCCAGCAGTTCCAGCAGCGCGGCGGCACGGCCGTCGAGCGTTTGCTGCGAAGCCTTGCGGGCGGCAATGGTTTCACCCTTCTGATTCGCGGCTTCAATAATGTCCTTCGCGTTCTGCGATGTCCTTCGCGTCCTGCGCCCACTTAGCCGGCAGTTCGCCGTTCATCCGGCGCACGAATTCAGCGGCTTCGGCCGAATACTTCACGCGATACGCATCGAATTGCTTGTTCCATTCCGCTTCCGCGTGCGCACCGGCTTCCTTCACGTCCCACGCTGCATAGACTTCCTGCGGAATTACGAACGGTTCCGAGGTCCAGCCCATGCCGGCACGGGCGTCAGCAATTTCCTTGGTGCCCACAGCGGCGCGCCGTGCGAATCGTGGCTACCTTGCTTGGTCGGCGCGCCCTTGCCAATGGTCGTACAGCGCGATCAGTTTGTGCAGCTTGAGCGTGCCGGCGAACGAACAGGCTTCGTGCGAGATGCCTTCCATCATGCAGCGGTCGCCGAGGAACACGTACGTGTGGTGGTCGACGATCTTCGCGCCGTCCTTGTTGAACTCCACCGCGAGCAGCACTTCGGCGAGCGCCATGCCGACCGCGTTCGCCAGACCCTGGCCAAGCGGGCCGGTCGTCGTTTCAACACCCGGCGTGATGCCGTATTCCGGGTGTCCCGGCGTCTTAGAATGCAGTTGGCGGAAGTTCTTGAGTTCGTTGATCGGCAGGTCGTAGCCGGTTAGGTGCAGCAACAAATACAGCAGCATGGAACCATGACCGTTCGAAAAAACGAAACGATCGCTGTCAACCCAGTGCGGGTTACCCGGGTTGCGCTTCAGGTGACGCGACAGCGCAACGCCGATTTCCGCCATGCCCATTGGCATGCCCGAATGGCCGGAGTTGGCTTGTTGAACGGCGTCCATTGCCAGCGCACGGATTGCGTTGGCCATCAGGGTGGTCTGGTTGGAAGTCGGGGTCATCATGTCGAGTCCGATAGGTCCTGAAAAGATCCTGGGATGATTCTGGGCGACGCACCAGAGCAAACGATGAAACTACGGTTTCAACACCCGGAGCGACGAGAAACGAAGAGAAGAGGATTGGAAGCCGGTTATTCTAGCAGACGACTTTGGAGCACTGGCGCGCGGGCCGTAGCGAACCGGGCGGTGCTAAGAGCGATTGCCGCTGGAAACATAAACCATAACGAATGGCTTCGCGCGAGCACGCTTCCTGCACCAAGATATCCGGCCGACGCGACGTAGCGCAGCAACAGACACCCGCCCAGCCCTTCTGCCAAAGGACGCCATGGCGCAATGCACCTATCAGCCGAACTCGAAGAGAAGCCCATACGACCCCCGCTCCGCCGATGTGCCGTGGCTCACGCCTTACCTGACTGCTTAGGTTCAAGCAGTCGTTGCAACACCATCATTTAGGTTGCGAATATTAACTCTTCAAACGCCTCGGCTGGTGTCTTCCAATCGAGGGCTTTGCGTGGTCTGCAATTAAGCGCGTTCGCAACTGCGTCGAGTTCTCGCTCGGAGTATCGACTAATGTCGGTGCCTTTAGCAGGCTGTTGAAATTGGGTCCCGTGTAAGCGGGGTTTGAGGGACAAGCGTTATGGATATCGTGTTCATAATCTTTGGTGATGGATGCGATGCGCGGATTGGATGAGATGCAAGAACCTTTGTG
>LGTG01000449.1 GCA_001190015.1 Candidatus Burkholderia crenata | reverse complement strand
CGCCGTCCCTCATCAACTAATCTTGCAACGACGTTAACAGAAAATCGTAGAAAAATATGGGTAATTGTAAGGTGGCTAATAAAGAAAATAGCCAACATATAACGCGCGAAGGCCCTGAAAGCAGCAACCCGGCATTGACTCAGATCGCTAACACTGGAACCTATCACCCCGACATCAACCCCCGACCACCACCCTCAAAACCCCAGTCACCAAAAACCTAAAAGTGCGAACGAACAGCCAACGGCTATGGCTGCCACCGATACATCATCACCTTCCCCCGCGCATCCTCTTCAGCAAACACCAGGTACTCACCATCCGCCTGCCGGCTCGCACTAATGCCATTCGGCACATCCACCCACCCCGACGTACCTCCCACTTCCGGACCCGGTTTGATCACTCCAACCTCACGGCCCGTATCCTTCTCATACACATGCACCATCCCAACCGGTTCCACCGTGAATAAATACTTACCCTCAACCGTCAAACCAATCGTCGTAGCCAACGGCTTGCTCTGCGTGTCCCACGGCAACTCAATCGAATACCGCTGCTTCGGCACCTTCGACCAATGGTCGTACCGCACCAACCGTCGCCCCACTTCCTTCCAGTACCCACGATCAAACGGCTCGTCTGCCGTGTACCCAGTCAAATACATCGTGTCCGTATCCGCCTCATACACCGCCCGCTTCACCACGTTGAACGGCGCAGGCATCGCATAGTTCTGCGCATTGGCATACGCATAAACCGGATTGCCCACACGGTCCACACCACCGTATCGAAAGCGATTGATCCCCCGCGTATCGCTCGTGTGCCAAATATCGCCCTTCGTATCAACCCACCATCCCCACCCACCAGGATTAGGTAGCAGCCCGTTGTTCACGTCGAACTCGTTCGCATCAAACCGGCCATTGCCGTTGGTGTCGCACCAGATCCAGTCACCATGCGGCGGATGATTCGGAATGTTCTGCGCACCACGCTCACGACCTGCAAAATACCCCGAAGGAATCGCCAGCTCTCCATCACGCTTTGCATCGAAACGATAAATCTTCAGGTGATCCGAATACATATCCGTCAAGTACAGGAACGTACGACCGTCGACCCTCCGAGCCATCGGCTGCCCCGGCCAGTCATCAACGCTAAAGCTAGGATTCTCGGGATACTTGAACCGCCCGGACAGGAACCCACCAACATATTTCCAGTCCTGTCCCGCCGGTTTCGACAGATCCAATTCAAAGCGCTTGTTGCCAGTGTAAACGCTGTTCGGACGTGCCGGATCTATCCACGCCCCGTCCACGAACAACCGTCCTTGCATTCGCCACAACTGCCGGCCATCAGGCGCGTAACTCTCAAGCGTCGCCCCCAACTCCGCACCAAGTCGCGCCCTGCCGCACACCTATCCCATTCGTCGACACATAAACATTCCCCGCCACATCCACACCCACGCCGGTCAACCCGTTGAAACGCTGCGGACCAGGCCGCCCCGCGACACCCGAAAAAATGCCACCACGCTCATCCAGTGCCGCCGACTCGCAGTACTTGTCTGTGCTGCCATCGCGCGTGAAAATCAGCACCTGCTGACGCGGTCCGTTGTCAGCAACCAGCAAACGCCCCTGACCATCGATCGTCAAATCGACAGCGTCGGTACCCGCAGCCAGCGCAGGTGCATCGTCTATTGTCACGTCCGCCGGCGTGTAATGCGCGAGCCGCGCCCGGCCGCCCTGCGTATTGACCAGCGCCCACAACGTGTCGTCCCTCGCGAGCGCCAGACGCCCCGGTTGCGTGGCGTTCCATTTGCCCTTTTGCTGAATTGACTCGGCGTCGTATACCTCGATGCGGTTCATCGCGGTATTCGCCACGTACAACAACGCATCCGACGCAGCCAGTCCACCCACGTCCTGCTTCACGTCGTCCGTCTTCGGAGCGCCGCGCTTGTCTTCCAGCGCCTCGTTGATCATCAGGAACGCGGCAGCGAGCGGCGCGTGCCTGTCTTTGTCAGCGGCCAGGTCCGCCTGGAACGCCACGCTGCGTTTCATGTCCCGGATGTCCCGGCGCGACACGCCAAACCACTGCTTGCCCTTGGGCGGCCACATGCCCGCCTGCTGCAAATTGCCGCGTTCGTTACCCACCCCAACCGCCACAAACGCATAGTGCCGGTTAAGCGCGATCGCGTTGCCACCGTATTGCCCCAGCCGTGCGTGCCGCCGGCCGTGCCAAGTACCTTGCCGTCCTTGTAGACGCTCACTTCCGCGCCGCTCTCGTCCCACGGCGCATTTGTGTAACCAGGCCGTCAGGCGTGACGGCGATCGCAGTAATGTTGATCTGCGTCCAGGTGCCATCGCCGAAACCAAAGGTGTTTCCAATCCACGATGTACGGGCCTGCAGCACAGTGGGCGACGCTGGATACGCAAAGCCCACCGCAACCAGACCGAGCACGCCCACAACCAGAAAACGTAATGCCAGAAGCGAAAAGCGCAAAAAAAGGTGCAAGAGGTTTTCTCCGTCTGAGAGCGGCCCGCCCTGCTCCCATCGGCCGATAGTGCAGTAGAGGCGTCACGGCCGTTACTCGGATTAGCTAAGACTAC
This sequence comes from Candidatus Burkholderia crenata, assembly GCA_001190015.1. GTDB lineage: Bacteria > Pseudomonadota > Gammaproteobacteria > Burkholderiales > Burkholderiaceae > Caballeronia > Caballeronia crenata. The sequence goes on along the minus strand of LGTG01000449.1, from coordinate 2,414 downwards.
CGTTCAAATATTGCAAAAAGATCTTAAATAAATAGAGCGCGAATCAGGATCGCCAGTGGTAAATTAACCACAAAATTCAATCAATTACTGTTAGAAACCGCTTTTAAGTACGCACCACACAGATCCGGAAGAGTCGATAGGGAGCCGAAGCCTTTGCCAGAAAGGCGCCGCACCTCTAATCGACTTTCAAATTGACTTATTTCATTCAAAAAAATGTTTCGAGAAGTAATAAATTCGACGCCTTTGAACCAGGCTAAGCGTCCTCTCATGAAATACTTTCTAACACGTGTCCAGTGACCGTCGAATATTTTCCGGTTTGTTCTTTCGTAGAATAAGCAAAGCGTAATGTTTGACGGTCACGCTAAAACCATCGCGCAGCGTGCAGCCCGCGGATTTCTTCGTTGCGGCCAGATTTCGAGGTGGGAATAACCGCGGTCTGAACAGCGCGTCTGGCGGCTCGGCAATTAGTTGGCACTATTTCACGACCGGCGCCCGTTATACCGGGTGTTCCGCCCCCTTGAAGCAGGGGCTACGTGATAAAATTTGCCATTAAATCGATGCGGAAAATGGCTGGAAAGCTTCGTGGCGCTGGGCACAGAGCGGAAATTCACATTCTCGTGCGAAACGCTGTTGCATGATGGAACTCATCGCTCGACAGCTGCATGGTCGGAAAACGGAAAGTAACTGGCGTCACCGGACAGGCATGCACAACCATTCCGATACGGCCGCAACACTTTGCCAAAACGCCGAAAGAGGCCGCCGCATATATCACGCGCAATGAACGACATAAAACATCCTGACGGCGGCAAACGCTGTCGCGCTCTCATCACGGGTCTTTCGGGCTTTACCGGACGCCATATGGCCGCGCGTCTGCTGGACGAAGGTTACGACGTGTGGGGCACGACCTCACCCGCGTCTGAGCCCGACGTGCCCGGCACGGCCGGCGTTCCGCTCAACCTGCTTGATCTCGACGCGGTGCGCGCGTGCGTCAGCGCCGCCCAGCCGGATGTGGTTGTCCATCTCGCCGGGCTCGCGCACGTCACGGGCAACCCACCCACGCAAAGTTATCTGGTTAATATCGTGGGCTCGCGCAATCTGCTCGACGCGCTGTCGCAACTCGACAAGAAACCGCGCGCCGTGCTGATGGCGAGTACATCGAATGTGTATGGCAATGCGAACGTGGAAGTCATCGACGAAAACGTGCCGCTGAATCCCGGCAACGACTATGCCGTCAGCAAACTCGCCATGGAGAACATGGCGCGCTTGTGGCTCGACCGTCTGCCCGTCTTCTTCACCCGGCCCTTCAACTACACCGGTGTTGGCCAGACCGAAGACTTCCTGTTGCCGAAGATCGTCAATCATTACGCGCGTCATGAAGCGCGCATGTCGCTCGGCAACCTGGCCGTGAGCCGCGATTTTTCCGATGTCCGCGATGTCGTCGAAGTCTACACACGCCTGTTGGAAGTCGTACCCGCAGGCGAGGCGTTCAATACGTGCTCCGGCACCGGCCATTCGCTTGGCGAAATCCTGACCATGATGCAGCGCATCGCGGGATACAAGATCGATATCTTCGTCGACCCCCGCTTCATGCGGCGCAATGAGATTGCGAAGCTGGTCGGGTCGAACGTCAAGCTACGGCGCGCGATTGGCCGCGTGCCCATCACCCCTATCTACGATACGCTCGAGTGGATGTTCAAGCATGCACGCGCCGCGCAAGTCGAAGGTGAAGCCGTACCGGGCGCCGCAGTCGTCAAGACGTGACGTGGTTCGCGTGATCGGCATGCGCGGTATGGCCATGACCGGAGAGCAGATCATCCGCGGCTATCTGCGATGACGACTGCCGCCTGTAAATCTCCGCGATCCACTCTATGTGAACACCTTCACCCGCCGTGGCTGATGCCAGTTCGCGGCATACAGGATTAGCACCACGCGCGGATACGATGGATACGCTTGCAGCACTTCCTTCAGCGCACCATTTTCCAGATACGAAGACAGCGTATAGCTTGACGCCTGGATCAGCCCGAGGCCGGCGAGTTCGCACTCCACATACGAATCCGCATCATTGACGGCCAGTATCGCCTTGAGCGGAATGGTCTTGGTCTCGCCATCCACCACGAACTCCCAGCTTCTGACGCGGCCCGTTTTGCTCCCCCGATAATCCACGCACATGTTGTCACGGATCGGCGTAAAGGCGCCGGGGATGATCGCCATAATGGCGCCAGTTGGAAGTGGTGTGAAACGCGGATTCGAACGGCCTCAAGAATGCGGTTTTTTACTGGAATTTGCAACGGCGTTTTCGCCATGTGAACGGCGGTCAGAAAGCGACGCCAGATGGCGGCGTCGATCAGAAATGCGAAACGATCTTGTTCTGCATAACGGTCTTTTGACGACCAGCAGAGGTGCCGATAAGCAGG
>LGTG01000448.1 GCA_001190015.1 Candidatus Burkholderia crenata | reverse complement strand
CCTCCAAGATTGCGCCCATGCTGGGCGCACACGAAAAAAAGCGTGCCGGATCATCCGGCACGCTACGAGGCACGCAAGGGGATTTGCTTTCTCCTCCAAACAGCGATGGTGCCGGCTTTGCACAGTGGGAGCTTCGCGAGAGAGGCGACACTGGTTCCACTCCTTAAACCACGCATGAAGTCATTATTAACTAATTCAAGATAAAAATATCTCAGTTTTATTCTGAATATAATATGGCCCTATTTTTTGGATTACGGACACAAAACCAGCGGCAGGCCTCATGCAACGGTCCGATAAGCCGCAACACCCGCCCAAAAAATTGGCATCTTCCGAACCGACATTGATTCCGCGTGTCATTAGCGATACTCTTACGCTTTTAATAGTTGTCATATTTTTGGGTTCAAAGCGGGGACAGGTTTCGTGAAGAGCGCATGGTTTTGTGGGTTTATCGTGGCGCTTTCTTGGGTGTTGAGCGACTGCGGGAAAAGCGGGCTGGATTCCCAAAGCCCGGCTGCGAATACCTCTGCAGTAGCGTCGCAGGCGGAACCGCCGCACGTGTTGCAAGGCAAGGACAAGCTGAAAAGCGATCCGCGCGCAGGGAGCTGGCGCGATACCGCATCAACGGGTTCTGAACCGTCGCAGACTACCGTCGACTCCGCGCAATTGCCGAAACAGGCCATTGTGACGCTGCGGCAGATCGAGGCTGGCGGACCTTCCCGTATGAGAAAGACGGCATCGTGTTCGGCAACCGCGAGCGTATCCTGCCGCCGCACCCGCGCGGCTTTTACCACGAATACACCGTTCCTACGCCGCGTGCCTGCGATCGCGGCGCACGTCGGATCGTATGTGGCGGGCCTCGTCGGCAGATCGACAACTGCTTCTATACGGACGACCATTACGTGAGTTTTAAACGCATTGCGGGATTAACTTCGAGATGAATGGCATGAGCGACAACATCTACGCGCACGACAACGGTGTCGCGGGTGATCTTTTCGCCGGCGATGGCAACATGTTCCAGCGAGTTTTGCGACTCCGCACGACAGAAGAAAATCGACTCGACGACGAGCAGAGCGCGACGCTGTCATCATTGAACGAGGGTTCTATGAGTCTTTTCAAGACGGTACGATCGAATATCGTGCAGTCGATCCGCGCTTTCAGGATCCAGGATCTCGCCGACGAAGCGAGCAAGCTGAGCCAGCATTTTCTTTACGCGTATTGCGGACAGGCCCAGAGCAAGCAGGAAGTGCTCAAAACTATCGCCACGTCGTTTTTGTTTCCCAAGCACTTTGGGAAGAACTATGACGCGCTGTACGACACTCTCACCGACCTCGTGCACAAAGCCGGTTCGCAACCGGGTTTCGTGATCGTGCTGGAAGCGCTCCCCGTTGCGCAGAAATTTGACAAGGAAGGTCGTGAGACCTTGCTCGATGTATTTCGTGAAGCGGCAGAATTCTGGGCGGAACGGCGTGTCGCGTTCAGGGTGTTTTACTCGTTCGCCTGAGCGGTTCGCCCGAAGATAAGCGCCTACGTCGCGGAGCTGATTCTGCTGAGTGTTCTCAGCGCAAAGAGGTTAGAAAGCCGGTCGTCGTCTATTAAACACAGGCGCTGACCGGCTTTTTTTGCGTTTGATTTGGGGATGGATTGCAGCGAGGTGGCGGTTAATTCACCACCCACCCCAGCGCGCGGCGAGCGTCGCAAGGACTGCAATGCCAGCCGTCTCGGTGCGCAAGACACGAGGTCCGAGGCCAAGGGTGGCAAAACCGGCATCGACAATGGTCGCTTCCTCCGCCGGCGAAAACCCGGCCTCCGGCCCGATCGCAATGGTCACGGGTGCCGCGGGCGCGCTTGTGGGCAAAGACGCAAAACCAAGCTGCGCCCACGGCGACAGCAGTAGCCGCAACTCGCCGTCATCGGCGGGCGGCAGGTTGCGGAGCCATTTATTCAGGTCCTGAGGCGCCGCTACGTCCGGCACCCGATTTCTTCCACATTGCTCGCACGCGGCTCGCACCAGCGCCTGCCAATGTCCTTGCCGGCGCGCCGCGCGTTCACCCGACAGCCGCACCACGCCGCGCTCAGCCGTGAGCGGAACGACGGACGACACCCCCAGTTCCACCGCCTTCTCAATCAGCCAATCCATCTTGTCGCCGCCTGCCACACCTTGCGCCAGGGTGATTCGATACGGTGCTTCTGCTTCGCGGTCGGTGAATTCATCGAGTTGCACGGTCGCCGTCCGCTTACCGATTTCAACCAGACGCGCGCGATATTCACCGCCCGAGCCATTGAAGAGACAGACGGTGTCGTCTGATTGCAGACGCAGGACATGAACATGGCGGACAACATCGTCCGGCAAGCTCATGATTTCGCCCGCGACGAGCGGACTGGCAACAAAAAAACGTGGCATGAAGTAACGGCGAATTCAACCGGTTATTGCAACATCTCGAAATTTGGAGGTGTTAAATGGGGCGACCGCGGAGCTGGAGCTCGCAACAAACCGGGAGGCCAATGATGCCATCGCCGGGCAGGCCAGGTGTCAATCAGTTTGAGACGAAGCAAGCGTTCTGGAAATTTATTGCCGAGGGAATGGGAAGTGACG
>LGTG01000447.1 GCA_001190015.1 Candidatus Burkholderia crenata | reverse complement strand
CCCACGGGCTAGCAGCAACGGTCCCTGGTCACTTCGCTTTTATTCAACCCAACGCCGCCGTTTAGTGTCGGATTTGCACCGCCGCTAACACCCTCGCCGCCATGGTCACAGGGCTCGTCCTGGGGGCCATGAACGGCTCGCTGTCCGCCTTGCTCACAAAATTCCCGTCGTTTATTGTCACGGTCGCCACCATGGGCGTTTTCCGGGGCTTGGCCTACCTGAAGTCGAACGGCGTGCCCATTTCTATCGACGACGACCGCTTTGCTTTCGTCGGCAACGGCCTTGTGCTGGGCATTCCGCTGCCGATCTGGATTCTCGCTGTTTTGCTGCTGTTGAATCACTTCGTGCTCTCGCGTACCGTATTTGGACGCAAGGCGTATCTGGCGGGTGGAAATCGCGAGGCGGCTCTGTATTCGGGTATCGATGTAAATAGGCTGCGAATCATGATTTTCATGATCTCGGGTTTGCTCGCTAGGCTAGTATTGGCGGCGTGCTGATGGCGTCGCGGCTTTATTCCGCGCAGCCGAATGCGGGAATTGGCTATGAGCTCGACGCCATCGCCGCAGCGGTGCTCGGCGGAACGAGTCTCTCCGGCGGCTACGGAACAATCACGGGGACGCTGATCGGCGCGCTGATTATCGGCGTCGTCAACAACGGGATGAACCTGTTCAGCGTTCCGTATTTCTATCAACTCATCGTGAAAGGCATCGTGATCCTGGTTGCGGTGTGTATCTATGTTCAAACGAAGAAACGTCATGCCTAATCCAAACGCTGTTACATCCAGGCCAGGCACCATCGTCGCGATGGGCGAGATCCTGGTCTAGATCATGGCCACGCGCATAGGCCAGAGCTTTCGTGAACCGGGCACGCTCATTGGGCCATTTGCGAGCGGCGCGCCGGCCATTTTCATCGATCAGGTCGCGAAGCTCGGCAGCCCATGCTCGATGATCGGTTGCGTGGGCGATGACGATTTAGGCGTGCTCAACGTCGAGCGCTTGCGCACGGATGGCGTGGATGTGTCGGGTATCGGGGTACTGAAAGATGCGACCACGGGCAGCGCGTTCGTCACGTATCGCGAGGATGGCGATCGTGACTTCATCTACAACATTACAAACAGCGCGGCGGCGCAGTTGTCGGTGGCGAATTTGCGTGAAGACTTGCTCGCAAAGTGCGGCAACTTCCATGTGATGGGATCGTCGCGGTTCTCGTTCAGGATCATCGAGGCGATGAAACAGGCTATCGAAACGGTGAAGACGCACGGCGGCACGGCGAGCTTCGATCCGAACATCCGCAAGGAAATGCTGCGGATTCCGGAGATGCGCGACGCGTTCGACTTTATCCTCGACTACACGGATGTCTTCCTGCCAAGCGGTCACGAAGTGACCCTGCTCGCCAGCGCGACATCGGAGCGCGGGGCAACGTTCGCCGAACTCGATACCTTCCTGCAATCAGCCACGAAGTGAAGCCATGAACTAGATCGTCTCGCGTTTGAGCAATGCACACGCGGCGTCGGCATGGCTTGCCGGTATCTATTCGATCTGTTCCGCGCACCCGCGGGTGCTGGAAGCGACGATGCGCCAAGCGCTTGAAGACCAGACGCCGTTGTTGATCGAATCGACTTCGAATCAGGTCGATCAGTACGGCGGTTATACCGGCATGAAGCCCGCTGATTTTGTGGACTTCGTGCGAGGGATCGCTAAGCGCGTCGGCTTCCCGCACGAGCATCTGATTCTTGGCGGCGATCACCTTGGGCTAAACGCGTGGCGTCATCTTCCCGCTGATAAGGCCATGCAACGTGCGGACGCGTTGATCGACGCATATGCATCGGCGGGATTCACGAAGATTCACCTCGATACCAGCATGTCTTGCGCTGATGATCCCGAGCGGTTGTCGGATGCAGTGGTTGCTGCGAGAGCCGCGCGCTTGTGCGCGGTGGCGGAGGCCGCGGTCAAGCGTGCGGGTCTCGGTGTGAGTCCTTGTGATCGGCACCAAGGTACCTGTGTCGGGCGAGGCGGCGGAAGAGTTGGATATCGTCGAGCCGACATCGCGTGAAGCGGCGATTGAAACGGCTTTGGTCCACAGACAAGCGTGGCAAGAACATGGCGTACAGGACACGTGGCCGCGTGTCATTGCGCTCGTTGTACAATCCGGCGTGGTATTTGACCACACGAAGGTGATCGACTATGCGCCGGCACGCTGGATGACTTGCATGGCATGGTCTTCAGCGCATTCCACTGATTACCAAACGCCCGAAAGTGCCTTGGTCCGAGATGGTTTTCGCATTCTCAAGGTCGGTCCGGGCGTGACATTCGCATTGCGCGAGGCGTTGTGTTGTCCGCTTTGGCGGATATCGAAACGCAGTTGGTCGGCGCGCGTAAACGATCGAACCTACGCGACGTAGTGGAGCGCGTGATGGTGAGCAAACCCGGCTACTGGGAGAAGTATTATCACGGCGATGCAGAACAGCAACGCGTGTTATGCACCTACAGCTATAGCGACCGCGTACGTTATTACTGGGCCGATGCGGAGATCGGCGCGGCGGCGCAAACGCTTAGTGCTTGCCCGTGCTGCCGAAACCACCGGCGCCGCGCCCGCTCTGGGCGAAGTCGTCGACAATATTGAACGTTGCCTGCACCACCGGCACGATCACCATTTGCGCGAGGCGTTCAAGCGGGTTCAGCGCGAACGCGGTCGCGCCGCGATTCCACGTCGAGATCATCAACTGGCCCTGGTAATCCGAGTCGATCAAACCGACCAGATTCCCCAGCACCACGCCATGCTTATGGCCCAAGCCTGAGCGCGGAAGAATCACCGCCGCATAACCCGGATCTTCGATATGAATCGCCAGGCCCGTGGACACCAGCGCCGTCTGGCCGGGTTCAAGCGTAATGGCTTCGTCCAGGCACGCACGCAGGTCGAGTCCAGCGCTGCCGGGCGTGGCGTAGGCGGGCAAATAGTCGCGCATGCGCGCATCGAGGATCTTAATGTCGAGTTTCATGGGGTCTGTTTGTTGAGTTCGAATGCTTCAGCCAGCAGCTCATACGAGCGCATGCGCGCCGGGTAACTTCCCGCAATCGTCAACACGATCAGTTCGTCGGTGTCGAAACGTTGCTGGAGCTTATGCAATTGTTCGGTCACGCGTTCCGCGCGTGCCAATGATGCTGCGACTTTTTCCCGGGCAATAACGCTCAGTTCGCGTTCGCCGAACGCTTGCCCAGCACATTGCGCAATAGATGGAATCGGCATGTTCAGCCCGTACGCCATCTGCACGCGGCGCAAGTCGACCGCGCGTTCCAGCGCGGGGGCTTCCGCTTCGGTATCGGCGCAAATCACGAACACGGCCGCAGCCAGATAAGGCTTAGCAGGCTGTTGAAATTGGATCCCGTGTAAGCGGGGTTTGAGGGACAAGCGTTATGGATATCGTGTTCATAATCTTTGGCGATGGATGCGATGCGCGGATTGGATGAAATGCAAGGAC
>LGTG01000446.1 GCA_001190015.1 Candidatus Burkholderia crenata | reverse complement strand
AAGGGTACGCAAAACGCCCTCGACGTCAAAGTGGGCGACCGAGTGCTGTTCGGTAAATACGCTGGTCAGACCGTCAAGGTCGACGGCAATGAACTGCTCGTGATGCGCGAAGAAGACATCATGGCCGTCCTGGTCAAGTAAATCCCTTTAAGTCCATCCGGCTTTCCCGGCCGGGCGATCGAACCGCTCAAGCGAATCTCGACCGGCCTCGCGGACAAGCCAGAAAACTGGAACGAATCAAGGAGTTTGAATATGGCAGCTAAAGAAGTCGTATTTGGCGATATCGCCCGTGCAAAGATGGTCGAAGGCTTGAACATCCTGGCCAACGCGGTCAAGGTCACGCTGGGCCCAAAGGGTCGTAACGTGGTTCTAGAACGCAGCTTCGGCGGCCCGACGGTCACGAAGGACGGTGTTTCGGTCGCTAAAGAAATCGAACTGAAAGACAAGCTCCATAACATGGGCGCGCAAATGGTGAAGGAAGTTGCTTCCCGCACCAGCGACAACGCCGGCGACGGCACGACGACGGCTACGGTTCTGGCTCAGTCGATTGTCCGCGAAGGCATGAAGTACGTTGCATCGGGCATGAACCCGATGGACCTGAAGCGCGGCATCGACAAGGCAGTGACCGCTGCTATTGAAGAACTGCGCAAGATCAGCAAGCCCTGTACGACGAACAAGGAAATCGCTCAAGTTGGCGCGATTTCGGCTAACAGCGATTCGTCGACTGGTGACCGTATTGCTGAAGCAATGGACAAGGTCGGCAAGGAAGGCGTGATCACGGTTGAAGACGGCAAGTCGCTGGAAGACGAGCTGGACGTGGTTGAAGGAATGCAATTCGACCGCGGCTACCTGTCGCCGTACTTCATCAACACGCCGGAAAAGCAAACTGCGATCCTCGAGAACCCGTTCGTGCTGCTGCACGACAAGAAGGTATCGAACATTCGTGACCTGCTGCAGATCTTGGAACAGGTTGCAAAGGCTGGCCGTCCGCTGCTGATCATCGCTGAAGATGTCGAAGGCGAAGCACTGGCAACACTGGTTGTGAACAACATCCGCGGCATCCTGAAGACCGTTGCTGTGAAGGCTCCGGGCTTTGGCGATCGTCGTAAGGCCATGCTGGAAGACATCGCGATCCTGACCGGCGGTCAAGTTATCGCGGAAGAAACCGGCCTGACGCTGGAAAAGGCTACGCTGGCTGAGCTGGGTTCGGCTAAGCGCATCGAAGTGGCGAAGGAAAACACCACGATCATCGACGGCGCTGGCGAAGCTGCGAACATCGAAGCGCGCGTGAAGCAAGTTCGCACGCAAATCGAAGAAGCAACGTCGGACTACGACCGTGAAAAGCTGCAAGAACGTGTCGCCAAGCTGGCCGGCGGCGTGGCAGTGATCAAGGTTGGCGCTGCGACCGAAGTCGAAATGAAGGAAAAGAAGGCACGTGTTGAAGACGCACTGCACGCCACGCGCGCAGCTGTGGAAGAAGGCATCGTGGCTGGCGGCGGCGTTGCGCTGATCCGCGCTCGTCTGGCACTGAAGGACCTGAAGGGCGACAACGCCGATCAGGACGCCGGCATCAAGATCGTGCTGCGGGCGCTGGAAGAGCCGCTTCGCCAGATCGTCACGAACGGTGGCGAAGAAGCCAGCGTCGTGGTGGCAGCAGTTGCAGCCGGTAAGGGCAGCTTCGGCTACAACGCGCAAACGGGCGAGTACGTCGACCTGGTCGAAGCCGGTGTTGTGGACCCGACCAAGGTG
>LGTG01000445.1 GCA_001190015.1 Candidatus Burkholderia crenata | reverse complement strand
TTCGCAACCTAAATGATGGTGTTGCAATGACTGCTTGAATCTAAGCAAGACGCGAGTGCGTTGGCGATAACGTCGGTCAGTCCGGAGGTTTTCCGCATGATGCTGGATAGCTCATCGTAAATCGGCGACGCGCGATTAGCCATATAGGCCAATTGGTTAGCGCGCCGTTCGGCGACGAGAATGCCGGTCTCGGCGAGCTTGCTCAGTTCTTTGAGCGTGCCGGTCAGACGAGCAATCTCGCGGACGCGGAAGGACTCGTCCGGCCGAAGCAGCAGGAGTCCAAGAACACTCCGGCAATAGCTGCTGAAGAGCGTTTCGGATGGAGAACGTAGCATGATTGGCTATGATTGTAGCCGCTTCAGCTACGATATTCTTCAAGCAAACGCATGAGCGTCTTGATTACCCCAACGCCGCCCGAGCCGCCTTCGCAGCTGCCCGAACCTGTTCCGGCGCCGTTCCGCCGGAGTGATTCCGGCTCGCGACCGAGCCTTCCAGCGCGAGGTATTCGAACACATCGTCGCCAATCAAACGCGCCACGTTCGGCAATTCCGCGCGCATTTCGTCGAGCGTCAGATCAGCCAGAACGCAACCGCGGTCTACGCAGATCCGCACGGCCATTGCTACCGCTTCGTGCGCATCGCGGAACGGCAGGCCGCGTTTCACCAGATAGTCCGCGAGATCGGTCGCCGTCGAAAAACCTTGCAACGCGGCTGCGCGCATGGCGTCCGGCTTGACCGTGATACCCGCTGCCATTTCGGCGAAGATCCGCAGGGTATCCGAGACGGTATCGACGGTATCGAACAGCGGTTCCTTGTCTTCCTGATTGTCTTTGTTGTACGCAAGCGGCTGGCCCTTCATCAGCGTCAGCAAAGCAATCAGATGTCCGTTCACACGCCCCGTCTTGCCACGCGCCAGTTCGGGCACGTCCGGGTTCTTCTTCTGCGGCATGATCGACGAGCCGGTGCAGAAGCGGTCAGCCAGGTCGATGAAACCCACCCGCGGGCTCATCCACAACACGAGTTCTTCCGAGAAGCGCGATACGTGCGTCATGATCTGCGCTGCAGCCGCCGTGAATTCGATGGCGAAATCGCGATCCGACACGGCGTCGAGCGAGTTTGCGCAGATGCCGTCGAAGCCCAGGGTCTTCGCCACGGCGTAACGATCGATCGGATAGCTCGTGCCGGCGAGCGCCGCAGCGCCAAGCGGCAGGCGGTTCATGCGCTTGCGGCAATCGAGCATGCGTTCGCTGTCACGGCTGAACATTTCGACGTAAGCAAGCAGGTGATGGCCGAACGTCACGGACTGAGCGACTTGCAGATGGGTGAAGCCGGGCATGATGGTTTCGGCGTTTTGCTCGGCAATATCAATCAGCGCACGGCGTAGTTCGACCAGCAATTCACCAATCTGGTCGATCTCGCCACGCAGCCATAGGCGGATGTCGGTCGCGACCTGGTCGTTGCGCGAGCGGCCGGTATGCAGGCGTTTGCCAGCATCACCGATAAGCGCCGTCAGCCGCGCTTCGATGTTCAAGTGGACGTCTTCCAGATCGAGTTTCCACTCGAATTCGCCGCGTTCGATCTCGCCGCGAATCTGCTTCATGCCTTGCTGGATGGCTTGGAAATCCGCATCGTCGATGATCTTTTGCGCGGCCAGCATGGCGGCGTGCGCGAGCGACCCCTCAATATCGACGAGCGCGAGGCGCTTGTCGAAGAACACCGATGACGTGTAGCGCTTGACCAGATCAGACATTGGTTCGTTGAAGCGAGCCGACCAGGCTTCGCCTTTTTTGTGCAGTTGGGACGTCATAGTGATGTTCGTAAGAGGACGGAAAGTCGATGGCAGGTGGCCGGGGCGTAGCGTGATCCGGATAGAAACACGCGGAACTGGCGATTTTACAGGCAATGAGAACGAGCAAACATCGAACGGATGGACGCGGACCTCTCGGCACGATCGTGGCTGAGCCACGAAGGCACAAAAGTAGAAGGGGCGCCAAGTGGCGCCCCTTCTACTTAGGATCAAACGACCACCGTCAAGCTGCTGGAATGACCTTACCCGTATAGACAACCGGGCCGGTAGGCCCATTCGGATTCGGCGACCCGTCGATCGGCTCCACCGACACCGCTAACATCGGATACGCATTCACAGACGCCGCCTTGAACTGCGGGGTTCCCCCGACGGGCAGCACGCCGAACGACACCGGGTGCCCTTCCTTGGGCAGGCCCCAGAGCTGCATGGATTTATCGGACGGATCCGACGAGCCGCTCAAACGTCGAACGGTAACTTCGGAGGTCCGATCGTCCCACGTTACCAGCATTCTCGCGTTCGATTTATCATCGGCAAGCGTTGCCACATAATCAATCCGCGGTTCCTGGGCGACTTGCGGTGCGGGCGCCGGTGCAAGAACGGGCGCGACCGTCGACAGTTCTCGAATGGACACGACCAGCACAATCGCCGCAATGGCTGTGGCCGCGATCGACCAGCCCGCGCCAGAACGAGAGATTCTCGAACCAGCCCGGCTTCGGTCGAGTAGCCGGGGCAGCAGGCAGAACCGGCCGGGCCGCAGCCCCATCGCGCCGGGCGTTCACCAGATTCAAGCGTCGCTCGATAGCTGGCCAGATCTCCGGCGGTGGTGTGACCGCGGGTCCAATCTCGGTCATTGCCGCCAGCCGCAAACGCCAGGTTTCCACGGCCAGGCGAATCGCCGGATCGTGCGCGAAATACGAGCGTGGGCGAATTCAACCGGTCGTTGCAACATCTCGAAATTTGGAGATGTTAAAT
>LGTG01000444.1 GCA_001190015.1 Candidatus Burkholderia crenata | reverse complement strand
AATCGGCGCCGAGTGGTGTCGCGGCCGACGGGTCGGGCGGGTCGGGTATCGCGGCCGCGGGAATCGCGAAGCCAGTGGCGAATTGCGTAGCCGATGTCGCTTCGGCGCAAGCCGCCGCACCGGGTTCGGATCGCGCAAAAGCGCCGCTGTCGCAAGGTGTCGTGTCCGAGCGCAGCGCGGCTGCGAATGGTAGCGATTCGGTATCGGTATCGGCCTCGCACGAGCGTCCTGCTGCGAGCGGTGCTGACAGCGCGGTGCAAAGCGTTGCCGTTGAGCCGGAGCCGGCTTCAAAGGCTCGCATGATGGCGGAGCCCGATCAAACGGCTGCGGTTATCGATACCCCCGCCGTCTCCTTGGCCCGTGACAACGCCCCAAACGATACCGAAGGGAAGGTTGAAACGCTGACCGGCAAGCCGGAGGGTGTGGAAGCTGGCGCGGCGGATGCACAAAGCGCTCCGACGGCCATTTCTGCTGGACCAGGCCCGCCCGAAGTCATCGCGCCATCTGCCGATCCTTCAGATCCGCCGCCTTCCGTCACCACGCCTTCGTCAGGGGACCGTTCCGGTGCATCTCCGGATGAGGTATCGGCTGCGCCTGAGTCCGAACCCGATTCCAACCCTGCATCGCTTGCCGCTGCCGTCCAGGAACTCGTCGATCGCGCGGCTGCCGGTAGAGCAGAAAACCAGACCACGCCGTCGGCTGAAAAAATGGTCTCGCCTCGTGGAGCGGGCGTTGCTAGCGCCGCGCTCGATGTGTTACGCAGTACCGGTATGCGGGTATCGTCGAATCGCGTGGCACGTGCCCCAGAACCCGTGCGCAAACCTGTCGCCCCGAAGGTGGCACCCACCGTACAGGTTCCGGTGCCACGCAGGCCCGCTGCTTCGCCCGATCGAAGCGCTGCGTCTGCAGCAGGCGACTCGCGGTTCAACGGAGCGCAGCAGGATGCGAACGGCAATGATGCAAATGCGGGAGCCCAGCGCGGCGCCGGCGCGGGCAAGAGCAGCCGCGGCGCAACCCCTCCGTGGGAAGAAATGCCTCTGGACGACTATCAATCGGTGTCGTCGGACGATGGTTATTTCATGCCGCCCGCCGTTCCGCTCGACGCCATTGGTGTGAGCGGTGACTGGCCAACGCTGGCAGTGGATTTGCCGCCGAAGGGGATCGCTTACCAACTCGCGTTCAACAGCGAACTGACCGCGTGCGACGACACGTCCATCACCCTTGCGGTGCCGGTCCCGCAGTACGCCGAAAGCGCACAGGTTGCGAAGCTGAAGACTGCGTTAACCGATAAGCTCGGCCGGCCAATCGACGTGAACGTGAGTGTCGGTCCGGCGCGCCGCACGGCCGCTGCAGTCGATGCCGCCGCTCGCGCGCAGCGCCAGCAGAAGGCGGAGCAGGAGATTACGCAGAACCCGTTCGTGCAGTCGCTGATCCGCGATTTTGGCGCGAGTATCGTGCAGGGTTCGATCAAGCCGATCGCATCGGGCAACGCGCAGGGCGGCGGCCAGAACGACGCGGCATCGACAAACTGAGATTTGCACGGGCGAATTCAACCGGTCGTTGCAACATCTCGAAA
>LGTG01000443.1 GCA_001190015.1 Candidatus Burkholderia crenata | reverse complement strand
TTAATAGAGAATCGTAGAAAAATATGGGTAATTGAAAGCCTCGGCCTGGTGTCCGGATACAACGCGCAGCAGTCGGGCGCCATCATGCTGATATCGGGTGTGCCGGCCTTCCTGATCATGCCGATCCTGCCGCGCATTCTCGGCAAGCTCGACTTTCGCATGCTGGTAATCGCCGGACTGTTGTTGTTCGCGTTGAGCTGCATGCTTGATATTGACCTGACCACGCAGAGTGTCGGGCACGACTTCTTCTGGTCCCAGCTAGTACGCGGCTTCGCGCAAATCCTCGCGCTGATGCCGTTGAACCAGGCGTCAATGGCAACGGTCTCGCGCGAAGACTCCGGCGACGACGCCGGTCTCTACAACATGGCCCGCAATCTCGACGGCTCGGTCGGCCTCGCGATCATCGGGACCGTGATCGACCGGCGCACCACCTTCCATACCGCGATGATCCGCGAATCGCTGACGGCCAATTCGCTGATAGGCCAGGAGCGGGTGGCATCGAGCGCCGCGAACTGGTTCGCGCAAACCAGCGACATGGCCTACGCCAAAATGCATGCGCTCGGCCAGATCGCGGCACAGATCCAGATGCAGGCCACCGTCATGACGTATTCTGAAATGTTCTATCTGCTCGGTCTCGCGCTGTTTGCCTGCGTGCTGCTCGCGCTCCTCCTGAAGACTCCGCGCGGCCCCGTTTCGACGTCCGCCGGCCCTAACTATCCCGGTGCGCCGCAGGTCTCACCCGACGCGATGCATGCCGCCAACTTTGTGCGTACACCCGCGGTCGGCATAGTCCCGACACGCGCCCCGAGTCAATGGTGGCTGTCGCTCAACGATCCGCAACTGAACGCGTTAATTGACACCGCACTCGCCCATAACCCCGACGTCCACGCGGCGCAAGCGCGTCTGCGAGCGCGCGCAGTGGAAGCCGCGACGGTGGAAGCGGATGCGGTTGACGCCGACCTCGCCGACACACAAGTGTCGCTCGCGGCGGAAGTCGCGCAAGCGTATGTCGGCCTGCGTGACAAGCAGCAGCGCCTGACGCTGGTAGCGTTCGGCGGAACTCGAGCAACAGATGCTCACGCTGACCCAACAGCGACGCGCGCACGGCACAGCGGCCGACGTCGATGTGGAGCGTCTGACCACGCAAGTCGAGAACACCCGCTCGACGTTATCGCCGCTCGACGCGCAAGTTGCCGAGTCGCTCGATCAGCTTGCCGTGTTGACGGGTCAGGCACCGGGCGCACTCGATCAGGAGTTGTCCGCATCGAGCCCCCTGCCGGCGTCGGTGGCTATAGGTGACCCTGCATCAATGCTGCGCAGCGGCCCGATATTCGCGCGGCCGAACGGTGCCTTGCTTCCAGCAACGGCCAGATCGGCGAGCACAAGGCTGACTTCTCGAAGGTGACCTTGTTCGGCGACATCGGTTATACCGCTGCCAATCCCGGCCACCTGGTCCGCAAGAACAATTTCAGCTGGATTGGCACGCCTTATCTGCAGTGGAACGTGCTGGACTTCGACCGCACGCTCTCGAGCGTACGCGGCGCCGAGGCATCGCGCGACGAGGCCGATGATACGCGCATACGGTGCTTGCCGCATTGCAGGACGCGAACACTTCGTTGTCGCGTTATGGGTACCAGCGCGAACATCTGGCCACGCTGCAGCAAGTGCAAGCGTCGGCGGACCGCTCAGCTACGTTGATGCCTCAGAGGTATGTCGCCGGAACATCAAGCATGATCGACCTGATCGATACCCAACGCACTCGGTTCGTCGCGCAGCAGAACGTGGTCGCTGCGCAAGCTGAATTGCTGAAGGATTTCGTATCGTTGCAGAAAAGCCTGGGACTCGGCTGGCGCGTGGAGCGGTAATGCGAGCACTTTGAGGGCATCCCGCCCTCAAGCGGCTTTGACGCGCGCCGGCCTCCATAGAATCGGGCCGGCGCATGTGGATTTAATCCTGGACCATGCCCGGAATGTCCACCTTGAGATTGACATCGGCTTCATAATTCACGCCGTCGCTTTCGAACCCGAACAGCCGCAGGAATTCGCTCTTGTAGCCAGCGAAATCGGTGAGCTCGTAAAGATTGTCGTTCGTGACCTGACTCCATAGTTGCTGCACCCGGGCCTGGACTTCCGGACTGAGTTCCTTGTAGTCCGCACGCAACCGGCCCTCTTGATCCATGCACGGCAAGGCGCCATACAGGCTGTCTTTGTAGAGACAGTGGACTTGCTCGATGCAGCCTTCGTGCGTGCCCTCTTCCTTCATGACCTTGAATAACAGCGACAGGTACAACGGCATCGTGGGAATGGCCGAGCTCGCCTGTGTCACAACCGCTTTCAATACCGAGACGCGTGCGTCGCCACCGTAACTCGCGAGGCTGTCGCGAATTGCCAGGACCTTTTGATCCAGATCCTTTTTCGCCGCGCCTATGGAGCCATTCCAATAGATGTCGTGAGTTATCTTCTCGCCCAGGTAGGTGAACGCAGTGGTCTTCGCTCCCTCTGCCAGAACGCCCGCAGCACGTAGTGCGTCGATCCACATCTGCCAGTCTTCACCGCCCATCACGGCCACGGTGTTATCAATTTCGCTTTGCGTGGCCGGCTCCAGGATGCTTTCCTTGATGACCTCCTTGTCGGTGTCGAGGCCGCGCAACGTGATGGCCTTGCCGACCGGTTTCAGCGTCGAACTGAACACCTCTCCCGTCTTCGGGTGCGTCCGTCTTGGTGACGCGAGGCTATACACGACCTGATCGACCTGCCCGAGGTCTCGCTTGATGACATCGATTGTCTTCTGCTTTATCTCGTCGGAAAAAGCGTCGCCGTTGATGCTCTTTGCATAGAGCCCCTTCGCGGTCGCGAATTTGGTGAAAGCCGCGGTGTTGTACCAGCCGGGCGTACCGGGCTTACTGTCTTCACCGGGGCGTTCGAAGAAGACACCGAGGGTCTGGGCGCCGCAACCAAATGCCGCCGTGATCCGGGCCGCAAGCCCGTACCCGGTCGACGCGCCGATCACCAGGACTTTCTTCGGTCCAGCAGCAATGGGGCCTTGTGCTGTCACATAGCTGATTTGTTTTTCGACATTGGCTTCGCAGCCGACGGGATGAGTAGTCACGCAGATAAAACCGCGCACGCGTGGTTTGACGATCATGAAGACCTCGCTTGTGAGGATGCCAGGATTACGCTCAGGCAGCACGAAAAATTTTCAGCATTGTAATTGAGGGACGTCATGTCGGTACCCGCTCGTTTCATTACGCGATGTTCCATCGGGTTAAGATAGTGCCTCGTCAAAACGCTTACATCATGGTCTTTACCTAGTACATCAGCCGGATCACTTTGCAGCGAGACAAGGTCGAATCATTCGATCGTTATCCGTTCTCGTTGCCGGCTGTCCGATCACTGGAGACCCTGGAACCTTGCAATTACCCATATTTTTCGGCGAGTCCGAAACCGAGCAGGATATCTGTAAGCCTTACCAATCCTC
>LGTG01000442.1 GCA_001190015.1 Candidatus Burkholderia crenata | reverse complement strand
GTCGACGATCTATTCTGAGCACGAGCAGGCCGACAACCAAGCAGCAACGGCCCCTGGTCACTCTTCTATTCAACCCAACGCCGCCGTTTAGTGTCGGATTTGCACCGCCGCTAACACCGTTAACGCGTCATCGCACCGCGGCCGCCGTCTTGCGCGCTTTCTGCCCCGCAGGCTGTTTGGGCCGGCCACGCCGCTTGGCTTCCCCCGACCGTTCAACAGTAAAGCTGAACTCGCGCGTCAGGCCTTCGCCCGGCGCCAGTACCGTCATACCGTGCGCCGCACCGCCGCCTGGCAAATTCACCGCGTTGATCGGGTGATCGACGAGTTCGAAGCAGAAGAAATTCTGGCCTGCCGGTGCGTAGAGCACATAGTAATCGGTATCGGCGCAAATGGTCAGCGACAACCACCGCTTCGGCCACATCACGCTCGTGCGTCCGCTCCATCCGGTGAGCGCGTTATTCACCATCGCGGCCGGCATGGGGTAAGCCACGCCAAATTGCCACGCGGGCGGCACCGAAACGTGACGGATCGGCAGGAAATCGTCACCGCAGAGCCACAAGCCGCCGGCGGCCGCCGACAACTCGGTATCGGCTTCGCGCGTGAGGAACGGATGCAATCCAAGCCCGAACGGCAACGCATCGCGTCCGGTATTCTCGATAAAAAGCGTCACCACCAGCGCCGACGCTTCGAGCGTGAACGACTGGCTCGCGAGATACGAATACGGCGCGCCATTGCGGCGGTCGAGGGTAAGGCGCACGGGGTAAGGCACACGTGCGTCGAGCTCTCCGACGCCACGTCCCACGCGCCGAGCCAGCCGTCGCCATGCAGCGACAGCGGCTCGCCGGGGCGGTTGCACGGCACATCGACACCGCGGCCGAGAAACTGGAACAGCCCGCCGCCTATGTGATTCGAATACGGCAGCAGCGGATAACACGCGAGCTCGTTCGGATCGGTGGCCGCGCTCGGCGCGAGGCACGGCCGGAAGATTGGCACGAGCGCGCCGTCGCTGCGCCAGTCGAAGCGCGTGATGCCGCCGCCGAGAGCCGGCGCGATATCGAGGCGTAATTATGCGTTAGCAAACGTAATGCAACCGTTGACACCCGGACCGCCCGTTGCGAGGACCGACGTCACGGGTCCCGGGCGAATCGGCGGCTCCGTCGCGGCGGCAAGCTTTGAGCGGCGAGTGGGCACTGCTGCCCGGGACGACGCCGATGAGGGCGTGGGACTTCCTGCTGGGCGGGCAACGGTCATGATGGCTGACTCCGAACGAGAGGCGATCAATCCCGTGGTCCTGGCTGAAGCGCCAGTTTGTCCGGGAAGCTGCAGGCAGCGCGTCGTGCGCGCCGACTCGTGTTTTGCTTGGAACGTGATACCGCGGATCTGCTGTGCAGCGTGTAGAGCCTCGCCGCACCCACCCGCATCTCAGTATCCGCGGTTATGTCCGCGAAACACCGGCTCAGCGATACCCCTCGCCGGCGGCGTCGCAATAAACACCGCACCCGCGTGCGGATCGTCCTGCAACGCGCCCGCGTCCAATCCGACCCGCGCGCTCGTGATATACACCGTGCCGAGTGGCTCTCGCTCGAAGGAAGTCACGTTGGGGGGGACCACCGAACGCGACACAGCTTGGCTGCGCTGTCGGCACCTCGATGCGCGCTGTTTCGCGGCCGCCGGCGTCATAACGCACCACGCGGCTGCCGCCCCACTGCGCGTTCCACAAGCCACCATCGCGACGGCAGAACCGTCTGGACTGAACGCGATGCTGTTCGAAATCGCGCATTCGCCGAGCGGCAAACGCTCGAGCGACAGATCCACGTTCAACCGATAAAACCCGCCAATCTTCTCCGCCTTCTCCACGCCATGTTTCGTGCCGAACACGAAGCGCCCCTGCCGATCGCATTTGCCTTCGTTGATGCGCGTCGGCAGATCGGCTTCCACCGGCATGATCGTTTCGATCGCGCCAGTCTTCAGACTAAAGAACGCCAGCTGTGAAGCAAGTCCGAACAACAGCACGTCAGCATCGGCGCATAACGCGAAGCATGCAAGCCGTTCCGGCATGGGAAAGAAACGGTGCTGGCATCGCGTGGATCGTAGCGCCACAAACGCTCGCCTTCAATCTCCGTCCAGTAAAAACGCCCGGTCGCCGCACACCACGTTGCGCCTTCACCCAGCGCGCATTGGCTGTCGATCAGCAGGTCCGCTTTCATGCCTAGCCTCCGTCAATGACCACTTCCTGCGCGGTCATCATGCTGCTGTCGTCAGACGCCAGGAACAACGCGGCACGCGCGAGATGCACGGGCAGCAATTCCGCATCAATACACTGGCCCTCCTTGATCACACGCTTGCCGGCTTCATCGAGCCATAAGCGGTGTTGTTTGTCGGTCATCACCCATCCCGGGGCGAGCGTATTCACGCGGATATTGAACGGACCCAGATCGTGTGCGAGGCCATTCGTCATACCTTGAATAGCCGCTTTCGCGGTCACGTACACCGGGAAACCGCCTTGTTTAAGCATCCAGCTGATCGATTCCAGGTTCACGATCGACCCGCCGCCGAGCTGCTTCATATCGTCGATCACCGCCTGCGCCGCGAAAAACTAATGGCGGATATTCACCGCGATGTCGGCGTCATAGGATTCCGGTGTCACATCCTCGATCTTGTGGCGCCTGTCATTCGCCGCGTTGTTCCCAGCACGCCGATGCACCCCAACGTGGTGCGTACATCGGCAATGCCTTTGCGCAACGCGTCGATATTGGTGAGATCCACGCGCAGGAACATGGGCCGGAATTGCCCGTCGGCCAGATCCGCGCCGAGCTGATCCGCGAGCGTTTCGCCGGCGTTGGTATCGATATCGAAGAACGCGACCTTCACGCCCTGATCGAAGAAATGCTCGACGAACGCTGCGCCAATGCCGATCGCACCACCGGTAATCAGCACGACTTTTCCGGCGAGGCTCGGATAGCGCGCGAGGGTTTTATCGACTGAACTGGCCATCTGCCCCTAACTTCTCATTTAGTCGCGTGAACCGCGATTCTTCAACTGGTCGAGCAGCACAGCGGCAAACAGGATCGCACCGCGCACGAGGTACTGGTAGAACGCGTCGATGTTCATCAGGTTCATCACGTTCTCGATGGTACCCATGATCAGCACGCCGATCACCACGCCCGAGATGGTCGCGCGGCCGCCGACCAGTGATACGCCGCCGAGCACGCATGCGGAAATCACGTTGAGCTCGAAGCCGTCGGCGGCGTTCGGTTGTCCCGATGTATTCGCGACGCCAGGACCACCCCGGCGAGCGCCGCCACACCGCCCTGGATCAGGAAAATCCAGACGCGCGTGCGTTCCACATCGATATCTGCCAAACGTGACGCTTCCGCGTTACCGCCAATTGCGAGCGTATTGCGCCCGTATACGGTTTGATTCAGCAAAACACGCCAGCGTGACCCAGATCGGCAGCGAGACACCGAACATGGTCAAGCCGCCCAGCGCGATAAACGTATCCGACGACACACCCACCGCCTGCCCATGCGACACGTAAACCCAAGCCCATGCACTTCCATCTTAGCCAGTGTAGTAATCAGCGCGTTGATCCGCAAGTACGCAATCACCGCGCCATTCACAAAACCGATGGCCGACCTGCCGCCACCTCAGCGACAATCGCTATAAACGTGTTGTCCGTGGCGTTCAAAACCATCGCGCAGAGCACGCCGGCGAAAGCCACCGTGGATCCCACCGACAAGTCGAAATCCCGCGATGCGAGGCCTTACAATTACCCATATTTTTCTACGATTCTCTGTTAATAA
>LGTG01000441.1 GCA_001190015.1 Candidatus Burkholderia crenata | reverse complement strand
CCGGCTCTGCCCCAGCCTGGAAAGTTTCGGCCGGATCCCTGCATAAGCGGGCTGTAGTGCGTCATTGGGAAGCGTCGGCCAATACGCGCGAATGGCGGCGTAAAAGCTGGCGGCGCGCTGTGGATCGACGGCGTAATCGATCTTCTGGATCCATTCCACGTCCGGATCGAACTTGGCCTGCCCGCCCATATCGAGGGTGAGATGCATGCCGAACCCGGCTTCGTTCGGCATCGGGTAAATCAGGCGCTCGAATGGCGTCCAGCCGCTCACGGTGAAGTAATTGCCCTTCGCGAAATACAACGGCGGCACATGACGCGCATCAAGTCCGCGGATAGTGCGCGCGATCTGGTTCGCCGAGAGCCCCGCGCTGTTGATCACGCAGCCCGCCTGGAAGCGCATTGGCGCCTCGCCTCCGGTTTCCACAATAAACGAGCTGTCGCGCGCATCAATATCCGTCACCGGCTTGTGAAACGCCACAGTCGCGCCGTCGCGTTCCGTATCGCCTTGCAACGCGAGCATGAATTGATGGCTATCGATAATGCCGGTCTGAGGAGACAACACCGCTGCCACGCACTGGAGTTGCGGCTCCATCTCCATGGCTTCGGCGCCGCTCACGCGCACCAGGTCGGTCACTCCGTTTTCGATCGCTTTTTGCTGAATAGCCACGAGTTACGGCAATTGATTACGCGCCGTGGCGACGAGTAATTTGCCGCCGCGGTTATACAGGACGCCGTGGGCGTCGCAATACTCGTAGAGCATCGTAGGCGCCGGTATGGCCAACCGCACAAAAAGCGCAATAAAGCGCGCGGGACGGTCATACAGGCTGGCCCAGAATAGTAAGATGGACAGAATCAAATGTGTGGTGATTGGCGCTGGTGTGGTCGGACTCGCCGTCGCGCGGGCGATGGCCGCGCGCGGCCGCGAGGTGATCGTGCTCGAGGCGGGCGAAGCGGTCGGGACTGGCACGAGTTCGCGCAATAGCGAGGTGATCCACGCGGGCTTCTATTACCCGCGCGGCTTGCTGAAGGCCGACCTCTGCATGC
>LGTG01000440.1 GCA_001190015.1 Candidatus Burkholderia crenata | reverse complement strand
CACGGGAGGCGCGCGTTGTTCGCGCTGTAGCTCGTGCAGCTTAGATTCAAGCAGTGCGGTCCAATATCTGCTTGCGGTAAAAAAGTCGGGGAGCGTGTTGTCAAACCAGGTTGGGAGAAATGTCGTGAAACGCCTGAATTCTTGCTTGTCGCTGGCGGCGGTGGCAGTCGCCGCAGCCTGTATCTGCGGACCGGCGAATGCTGCACGTGTTTTTGGGGGTGGGAGTACCTTATTACTATCTACTATCCCGTTTACTATCCCGTTGCGCCAGTTCCGTATTACTACCCCTACCCGCCGGTCGTGGCTGTGCCGGCGCTGCCACCGGTCAACTATGTCGAGCAGGAACAAGCGCAAGGTCCGGGCCCGTCGGCCGATGGCTCCGGACAGCAGGGTGGTTCCTGGTACTACTGCGATGCATCGAAAGGGTATATTACCCGTATGTGAAGGACTGCCCGTCCGGCTGGCGTCCCGTGGCGCCGCAACCAGGCAACTCTCAGTAATCCTTGAACGGAAGATCAAAGCGTCATGAAGTATCCAAGACTTACATTACTCGTTTCGATGAGGGTTTCGCTCGGCATTCTCGGCGGGTGCGCCGTGGTGCCTACGGGACCGAGCGTAATGGCCCTTCCTGGCACCGGCAAGACCTTCGACCAGTTCCGCGCGGACGATGGTTGGTGTCGTCAGTTTGCGTATGGACAGGTTGGCGGTAACCAGGCCAATCAGTCCACGACCAATAGCGTAGTAGGCAGTGCAGTGGTCGGCACGGCGTTGGGCGCGGCTGCAGGTGCGGCGTTCAATGGTGGTTCGGGCGCCACGGTAGGTGCGGGCGCCGGCTTGCTGGCGGGCAGTTTGTTTGGTGCGTCCAACGCGCAAGGGTCGGCTTACGACGTACAGCGCCGCTATGACCAGGCGTATCTGCAGTACATGTATGCAAACGGTAATCGGGTGCCAATGCGCGGGCGGATGATGAGTGCGCCACCCCCGCAAGACATTTATTCGACGCCTCCGCCTCCGCCACCCGGGTATTGGAGCGCCTGACGTTTCCGTTTGCACTCGGGAGAGATTTGACCCAAGGAGTGCGAACGAAAAACCTATCCCAGCGTACGAATCGAGTTGCTGATTCCGCGCTTGCAATTACCCATATTTTTTACGATTCTCTATTAATAAGGAATCCTTTCTGTTAACGTCGTTGCAAGATTAGTTGATGAGGGACGGCGATGACGAACAGAGGCGGTCGAAAGCGTGCATCGGAAGAAGCCTGTGATGCTAATGCGGGGCTGAACGAGGAAGCGGGACAAAGCCGGTTTCGCGATGAGCGTCTTGGCAAAAGATTCCGCCTGGTTCTCGAACGCCTGTGGTCGTGTATCGGGCAGAGCATTCCGATGGCCTTTCAGGATTGGTGCAACACGAAAGCGGCCTACCGGTTTCTGTCCAATCCCAAGGTCAGCGAACAAGGCATCTTGAGCGGGCA
>LGTG01000439.1 GCA_001190015.1 Candidatus Burkholderia crenata | reverse complement strand
CTGCAATCGAGGCACGGCCGGTGTCGGCATAGATGACGCCAAACAGCCCGTTGAGCCGTTTCAACGCTTCGTTGACCAGCAGTCGAATTGGTCTCAGCGGGTGATCCGCCGGGACGAAATCCTCCAGCTTGACCGTAGTAAACAGAGGTTCTTGCATCTCATCCAATCCGCGCATCGCATCCATCGCCAAAGATTATGAACACGATATCCATAACGCTTGTCCCTCAAACCCCGCTTACACGGGACCCAATTTCAACAGCCTGCTAGGAATCAGCATGAGTGAAACCCAGCTTCCGGGCACAAGCAGGCGCAGCTCGGCAGCAAGCCAGCGGACCTTGCTGCCGACACCGGCGGCATGCGACAGCTTGAGAGCCACGAGCACCGCCGCCCACGCAACCAGCGCGATGGACTGCGCAGCGAAGAGTGACACAACGCCATAAAAAGAGAGTGCGGCCATCACGATGGGAATTGCTGTCGCGGCGCGTAGCGTCCTGTGCCGTGGTTGAGTTTGTGAGACGCCGAGGGAAATCACGGCCACGAGCAGCCACCAGACCCAGTGCGGTGTGTTCTGAAGAATGCTGATGAGCATGATGATCGTCCTTATCCGTAGGGAGGAGATTTCGATGATGCTCATGGTTGGCGTTCGCCTCGCGCGTCGCGAGCGGTTTGCGACGGGACGACACATCGCGCCGTGAAACGCTTGCGGCGAGGCGCGAGTGGGGAAGACCGAACATCGGTCAATGGCTCTCGACTGGCTGCGGCGCATCTCTGCGAAAACCGAAAGCCGATTGCAATTAGCTCACTCAGCCCACTCCAGACAGATGTCTCTCGTGAAGCAGCAACTCCCGTATTCACGTCCTATGATGATAGTCGGGCGAAGCTGATGCACCCACCCGCCCACCTGATCCAGGGAGGCCATGACACGTATGTTGAGCGCTTTCATCGTGGCGATACTGCTGCTCGGGTGTACCTCGACGCCTAAGGTTTGGGAAGAAACACCGCCGCTTCGCGTCAATTACCTCGCCTACCCGGTCGACTGGAATGGCAGGACGATCATGATCGGCGCTCGCCTGCAGGTCCCGGTTGGCATGCCCGGCAAGTTGCCCGCCGTCATCCTGATGCACGGAACGTCCGGCTTCAGTTATCGCGGGGTGTATTACGCGGCCGCGGGCTACCTGGCGGCGCTTCCAGCCGGCCCAAAGCGCAACGACAATCTGCCGGATATCGCTGGCGCTTATCGTCTACTGGTTACACGCCCGGAAATCGACGCATCGCGGATCGGCCTCATGGGCAGTTCCATGGGCGGCATAGAAACCCGGCTCATGATGCCCCACCGTCATAGCGACGCGCTACTGGGTCCTGACGCGCACATGCAAGCGGCGGTCGCGTTCTATCCCGTTTGCTGGCTTTTCAACCACGTGCCGGGCGCTGACCTGGCGAACTTCGTCGATGCGCCCATCCGGATCTTCGTCGGCAGCGGATGACTACGACGGAGGACAGGCCGCCTGCGAGGCCCTGGTTCATGAACTCGCACCGGCGGACGCGGCGCATGTATCGGTGCGTGCTTTTCCGGGTGCGACGCATGAATTCTATGTGTTCGACGGTCCCCACGAATTCAACGATCCCGGCGCCAACCGGCGTCAGGGCGGAATCATTCATGTTCGTTCGGACCCCGAAGCGCGTGAGCAGGCGCGCGATGACATGGTTCAGTTTTTTACAACGGCCTTTAAGCGCTGATTGGCCGGACTTGAAAATGACAACGGCCCGCCGGGCAAAAGCCTGGCAGGCCGTCTTTTTGAACTGGTGAAACATGGCAAAGGCCGATCCGGCAAATCCGGGCGATGGCACCAGCCAACCTCAAGCGTTTAACGCTCTATCGCCCAGCCGGATATGCACTTCACCGTCACCAACCCGGAAACCTTAAGTGCCGAAGTCCTTCGACGCAAAGTCCCAGTTCGCAATGTTCCAGAACGCTTCGATGAACTTCGGACGCGCATTGCGATAGTCGATGTAATACGCGTGTTCCCATACGTCGATGGTCAGCAGCGCCTTCGCGTCGGTGGTCAGCGGAGTCGCTGCATTGCTCGTTGACACGATGTCGAGCGAACCATCCGTCTTCTTCACGAGCCACGTCCAGCCCGAACCGAATGTGCCGGTTGCGACCTTCGCGAACTCTTCCTTGAACTTGTCGAAAGAGCCGTACTTTGTGTTGATTGCGTCGCCGAGCGCGCCGGTCGGAGCACCGCCACCCTTGGGTGACAGGCTGTTCCAGAAGAACGTGTGGTTCCAGACCTGGGCTGCGTTGTTGAACACGTTACCCGACGCCTTCTTGACGATCTCTTCGAGCGACAGGTTTTCGAATTCGGTACCCGGAATCAGCTTGTTCAGGTTCGTCACATAGGTTTGATGATGCTTGCCATAGTGATGCTCAAGCGTTTCTTCTGACATGTTTGGAGCGAGCGCGTTCTTGTCGAACGGCAACGGCGGGAGGGTATGTTCCATGGTGCGAGCTTCCTTCTATGATGATTATGGGGGACGTGAGGAGTGAAGCAATGGAATACTCAATTGTAATCGAGTTGAGATAACCACGCAAATTGCAGGTTTTTATGAGCAGTATCGATTACGAAGCTTTAACAGCGGCGTAAAAAATGCTCGAACGTTCCTTCTAACAGGCTGTTGAAATTGGGTCCCGTGTAAGCGGG
>LGTG01000438.1 GCA_001190015.1 Candidatus Burkholderia crenata | reverse complement strand
ATTTCGAGATGTTGCAACGACCGGTTGAATTCGCCCCCACATGATTCCGAGAGAAATGCAACCCGCCACGAAGAGGACAGCGATAGCGGCGAGTATTACCGGCTTGCGAATCATCGCTTCACCTTTAACCAGGAAAACCAACCGGGTTTGATCAATCACGCCCGAGGGTTGAACGCACGGGCGTGCAGGTCCCTACTGAAGCATTTACCCATTGTGAAGGCCTATTCGTTCTTTTCAGCGCTGCCTTTGATTGGGGGCCGCCAATGCCTTGGCCTTGTGTTCAAGGTAAAAATAAATTGACTAGCGTTTTTTTCAAGGTGGCGCGACAGTTATCGATAAGGGTTTTCCGCAGCACTCAATCTTGAAGATGATGTGCTCTTTTCCCTTGGTCGCGTCTTCACGGCAGCGCCCCCGCCCACGCGAGGAGCGCTTGATGCCGTTCAAGCCGTTGCCATTGCAACCGACCTGCCGACCGCCAGGTAATGAACCAGCGCGATAAGAGGGAACACGCTTGCAACCGTCGCGGTCAACGTCCATCCGCCGTGCTCGTACAGGCTGCTGGCCAGCGCTGACCCAATCGCGCCGCCAATGAAGATGCTGGTCATGTAAAGCGCGTTCAGACGGTTCCGGCTGGCCGCATGCAACGCATAGATCTCGCGTTGGCCGAGCACCATGTTCATCTGCACGGCGAAGTCCAGCACGACGCCCGTCACGACCAGTCCCCCACACCCCACCGCCGGTGTGAATGCGAGCGGGCCGACTACAAGCGCGATCAACGTAGCGCCGCGACGGGCGTGGACGTCGCGCCTATCGTGCCGACCAGTGCGAATAATGCGATCGCGTTTTGCGACAGACCGTAATGACGTGTCAGCTCGATCGGCACCGCGGTCCAGAAGAGACTGAACGTGGCAAACATCACAGCCCTTGATAAAGCGCGCGATGACGCAGTACCGGCAAGGTCACAACCAGCTCGCCAAGCGAACGGATCAACTGTAAGTAGGTAGCCTGATGCGAGGGCTGGCGGCGCGGGATCTTCAAAGCGAACACCGTCGTCACGATCGCCATCAATACGGAGGCGGATCCGAATACCACGCGCCAGCCAAAATGACCGGCCACCACGCTCGATATCGGACGTGACAGCAAGATGCCGAGCTGAAGGCCGCTCATGATGTTGCCGACCACACGACCACGCGATTCGTCGGGTGCAAGGTGCGCGGCCAGTGGGATCAGGATCTGCACCGCTACCGAACTGAAACCGACCAGCAACGAGACCCGCCAGGAACGCGTTCGGCTGATGCGTGACGGAGGCTAGCGCGAGACTGAAGATCGAGACAATGGCTGTCGTGATCATCAGCTTGCGGTTCTCCAGCAGATTGCCGAGCGGAACCAGGAAGAACAGGCCGAATGCGTAGCCAATCTGCGTAAGGGAGACGATCAGGCTCGCCGTACCGCCTGACATATGAATGTCCGGCGCGATGAGCTCGGTGATCGGTTGCGCGTAGTAGAGGTTCGCGACAATCGCGCCGCAGTAGAACGCGAACAGCGCGATCATGCCCCCCGGGTCAGCTTGACTGTGCCGCCGTTCTGGCCGGCGTCAGGTGGGTTGGGCGTCATGTGATGGATCCTTCAATAGCTCTAAAAGTGGTTTCATTTTCGATGTTCATCAAGCGGTTCCCGAGTGGACACGCCAAGATCGGTCATGCGCATGCCGAGCTGAAGCTGGGCGCGCTCCCAACGTTCTAGCGCGTCGTCAATCTCCGCTCCTGTGCGCGACGTCGATGCCAACGCGCTCGCCAGTGAAGCGCATTGGCCGCTGCCTTGGCCGTGCTGCCGGCTGTATGGGGCGTGGCACGAACACGGCGTCCGCCCCCCCAAGCAAGGATCACTCTGCCGAACGCCATCCGGGGCACACGCAGGTCCTGGATGGCCTGCACAAACGGTTCTTGCGTCGGGCGACCAAGGCTTGAAATGCCGGTGCAAGCAGTTCGCCCGAAGCGGCGCGCAAGGCGTGGATATCCGCGTCTTTCGTCGCGCCCGGCGGCAGCGAAAACGTGCGTTGCTTGCCGTCACGATCGACCAGCAGTTGATCGAGTTCATCGCGTGTCTGTTTGCGGTACCAGACCCAGTTCCAGCGGCGTTCGCCCGCAGTGGTCGAGCCGTCTTTTCGCCCGGGACCAGATAGGCAAGGGCGGAGTGGGCCGGGCCGTGCTGGAAGGTGAAGCGGTCCCGCAAGATGTCCGCGGCTTGTTGCGGCAATACGTTTTCCGGCACGAGTCCGCACCAGGCGACATACCCTGCATAGTTTGGTGCAACGTCCGGCAACAGAACGCGACGGACGCTTGAGCGTGCACCGTCCGCGCCGATCAGCAGGTCGGCACGCTCGCTGCGCCCGGTCGCAAAATGCGCGACGATCTGTTCGCCGTCGATATCGAAACCGGTAAACGCCTCGCCTGCATGGAGTGACTCGGCGGGCAGAGCCTGCTTCATGGTGGTGTACAGCAGGTTCCATGAAGTCTGCGTCTGCGGCATATAAAATTGTTCGATCACGTTGTTGTCACGATCCAGATAGATCCGGTTTCCCGACTCAACGCCAAGCCGTTCCGGCAACGCAACCCCCGCGAAGCGGAACGCAGCCAGCACGTCGGGTTGCAACACGATGCCGCCGCCGCTGTCCAGTTCATTCGACGACAGTTCGAATACATCGACGTCCCAGCCGGCCCGGCGCAAGGAGGTGGCCGTGAACAGTCCGCTCAACGATCCGCCGACAACAACCGCTCGCGGCTTCACTGAAGTGCTCATGCTGTGCTCCGTTCGAGCGCCGCCCTCAACGCCGTGGCGAACACCCGCTGGGGGCTGCGCGCCGCTGATCGCCTCGCTGCAATAAACACGGTCGGCACCGAACGAATGCCTGAACGAATGCCTTGCTGTTGAGCGAGTCGCTGCGCTTCAAGCACCTGTGCAAGGCCTCGGCCTTACAAAAGGTATTCCTCCGCAGCGGCTTAGGTTCAAACAGTCATTGCAACACCATCATTTAGGTTGCGAATATTAACTCTTCAAACGCCTCGGCTGGTGTCTTCTAAT
>LGTG01000437.1 GCA_001190015.1 Candidatus Burkholderia crenata | reverse complement strand
ATTTCGAGATGTTGCAACGACCGGTTGAATTCGCCAGGTCATTGCGTCTCTCCTGGATGACGAAGGCCGAATATAGCCGATGAATCCACGGTCAACACCAGTTCGCCATGCTGGTTATAAGCTTCCCAACGCGTGGCGATAATTCCACGATCAGGCTTGCTGGCCGATACCCGCTTGCTCAGCATCCGGCTTGTCAACCGCACTGTGTCATTGACCCGGACAGGTTTAAGCCAGCGGATGTTTTCGAGCCCCGGCGAACCCATTGATGTGGAATCGGAAAGCAGGTCGCGCACCAGGATGCCCATCATCGCGGAACACGTGTGCCAGCCGCTCGCAACCAATCCGCCGAACGGCGATGCCTCCCCACCCGCTTCGCTCAAGTGAAAAGGCTGCGGATCATAACGCCCTGCAAATTCGATAATCTCTTCTTTCAGAAACGTGTGACTGCCCAATTGCGCCACCGATCCAACTTCGAAATCCTCATAGCTGAACGTCATCCGCGCTCTCCTTTTCTCAATGCATTGATTGTTCAAACGTCAGTGTCGGTGAATCCAGGCAACGACGCAAACCGTGCAAGGTGATGATCGACATCGCCTAACGTTGTCTCGATGATCGACAGACGCTTGAACCAATGTGCCGCCGCAACTTCGTTCGTCACACCCATCCCGCCATGCAACTGCACTGCCTGCTGACCGACGAAACGCGCCGCCTGACCGACCCGTGCCTTGGCCGCGGAAATTGCCCGGCGGCGTTCATCGGCGTCATTGCTCGTGTATCGCGCGGTGGCAAGATAGGTGATCGAAAGCGCCTGCTCGGCGTGAATCAACATTTCGACCATACGATGCTGCAACGCCTGGAAACGTGCGATGGGCGTGCCGAATTGCTTACGCTCCTTCGTGTACTCGACCGTCGCGTGATTCAGCGCGTCGAGCACGCCAACGGCTTCGGCGCACAGCAGGAACGTAGCATAGTCGGCTATACGCTCAAGCGTGGCTGCACCCGTGTTGGCCTTACCGAGACGATCGGCAGGCGTGGCCTTGAACGTGAGCGTCGCGGCTCGCTGACCATCGATCGTCCGATACTCGGTGACTTCCACATGCGCCGCGTCACGCGCAACAACGAACAATGCGATTTTGCCATTCAGCCGCGCGGGCACGATCCAGTGGTCAACCTGTGCGCCGTGCAGGACCAAAGACTTCTGGCCGCGCAGCACGAAACCATCGCCTTTCTCTTGCGCGGTGGTGTCGACCGAGAACAGGTCGTAGCGGGCATGCGGTTCGTGAAATGTCACCGCGAGCTTGATCTCGCCGCCGGCCGCGCGTTCGAGCAACGCGTTCGCGTGGTCATCACCCACCAGTCGCAGCGCTTCGATACCCACTGCCGTCGCCCAATACGGCTCCACAACTAGTGCACGTCCGAGTTCCTGCATCACGACCAGCATGTCCGCCGGACTGCCATCGAAACCGCCCTGCGCTTCCGGCACGGGTAATGCCGTCAAGCCTAGTTCGGTGAATGCCGTCCAATGTTTTGCATCGACACCATCCCTCGACGCCACGATCTTCTGCCGTGTATCGAACGTGTACTTGTTGTCGAGATACCGGCGCAATGCGTCCCTGAACTGTTGCTGCTCATCGGTGAAATTGAAGTCCATGTGCAGCTCCTCACAAGCCCAGAATCATCTGCGCGGTGATGTTTTTTTGAATTTCGTTCGAGCCGCCATAGATCGACGTCTTGCGGAAGTTGAAGTAGTACGCGGCAAGCGGCGCGGCATCGTCGTCGCCGGCAAGGCTGTGTTCACGTTCGCCTTCGAGATAAGCGGGATCGAACGCGGCAGCTTGCGGGCCGATGGCTTCGACCATGAGTTCGGTCAGCGCCTGCTGGACTTCAGTGCCCTTGATCTTGAGCATTGATGCTTCCGACTCCAGCCCGAGCCTGTTTGCTTCGCTCGCCACCACACGCTGCACGGTGACCTCGAGCGCCATCATCTCGATCTCCAGCGCCGCGATTTTCGAGGAAAACACGGGATCGCTGAGTAACAAAACGCCGCTCTTCTTTTGATTGGCGGCAAGCCGTTTCAGGAACACCAGTTCTCGCTTCGATTGCCCGACACGCGCAATGCCGGTGCGCTCATGCCCGAGCAGATATTTCGCGTAGGTCCAGCCGCGGTTCTCTTCACCGACGAGGTTCTCAACCGGCACCTTTACGTCTTCCAGGAACACCTCGTTGACTTCGTGGTCTTCGTCGAGCGTGATGATCGGGCGCACGGTGATGCCGGGCGTTTTCATGTCAATGAGGAGAAACGAGATGCCTTCCTGCTTCTTCGCGCCGGTGTCGGTACGCACGAGGCAGAACATCATGTCGGCGAATTGGCCGAGCGTGGTCCAGGTTTTCTGGCCGTTGACCACGTAGTGGTCACCCTGGCGTTCAGCGCGCGTTCTCAGCGAGGCCAGATCCGAACCCGAACCGGGTTCCGAATAACCCTGGCACCACCAGTCCGTGCCATCGAGAATCCGCGGCAGATAGTGGGCCTTTTGCGCGTCGCTGCCGTATTTCATCAGGACGGGAGCGACCATCGATACCCCGAACGGCAACACGCCGGGCGCACCAATACGCGCGCATTCCTCGTCCCAGATATGGCGCTGCGTCGCGTTCCAACCGGGACCGCCATATTCCTTCGGCCAGGCGACAACCGACCAGCCACGCGTGCCGAGCATCTTGTGCCAGCTCGCGTAGTCGTCGCGATTCAGACGTTTGTGTTCGAGTACCTTGGTCCGCAAAGCCTGCGGGAGGTTGGCGTCGAGCCAGGCGCGGATGTCGGCACGGAATGCGTCGTCGGCGAGGGAATAATTCAGGTCCATACGCTGTGTCTCCTGTCCATGACCCGGGTCGGTAGAGTCGAGATGTGACGCGGTGGCGGTAGGCTAGGTTTGTCTGTTGCCACCTCTTTCGTCTGGCGGTGCCCGAATAACCTCACCATGGCTCCGTCTTCACATCCCGCTCATCGAACCCGTCGTGCAGATCTCCCGCAACGGGCTCTCGGACGAAACATCACGCCTTCGTACACGGCAAGTCATTACCAAGGCCCCTGTAGACGGCATGCCCATACTGGCCTGGCCAGTCGCTGCTGAGTACATCCGCCCAAACGTGTAACCCAGGAAGTCGAATTCCCCTTCCGGGACCTTGCAGATTTGTGTTTTATTCTCGTTGACCGTCAGCTTCAGTTTGCCCATGATCTCGCGCAGTCGCGACAGGGCTTCTTCAGCTTTGCCTCGCTTGCACAGGATCACCAGATCGTCCGCGTAGGCCACGATTCGACTGCCAAGACTTCGCTCAAGCCCAAGCTTCTTCCATGCCAACACAAACCGGCGCATGTAAATATTCGCCAACAGTGGTGAGATGGGTGAGCTTTGCGGAATGCCTCGCCTGCTGTCCTTGACTTCGGTCGCACGCGTCTTCCGGCCTCGGTGATCGGTTTCTTCAACGGAGCACTCCAACCACATCTTAATCAGATGTAGCACGCGCCGACCAGCGATGCGCCGCGCAAGCGACAACATCAATTCGGCGTGGGGAATGCGTCCGAAGTAGTCCGCCAGGTCGGCGTCAACAACGTCCGTTTGCCCTCTATGCAGCCGCTCCTCCACCTCGATCACCGCTTGCTGAGCATTGCGGCCTGGGCGGTAAGAGTACTGCTCTGGTGGAAAGTCCGCTTCGAAGATCGGTTCGAGCACCAGCATCGCTGCTGTCATGCACACCCGATCTCGCAAGGTCGAGATGTCCAACGGCCTTAGCTTGCCATTGGCCTTCGTGATAAACACTCTTCTGGTATAGGGTCCAGCCGGTAACTCTCGCGCCTGAGTGCAAGCGCCAGTTTGCCGAGCCACTTCTGCACCCCATACGCTTCGACCTCCGCGAAGTCTTGCCGATCAACACCCAGCGCGCCCCTGTTCGAGCGGCACTGGGTGTACGCGTACGCCAGCAAATCCTCGCGATAGATCTTGTCGTACAGCGCGTAGAAGCGATGCCCGGCTCCTGCCTTCGCTTTCGCGTGTAACGCCATCTGCAGCTCCTGAACACGAATCGGAGTTGATAGGTTGCCCAATCTCGACGTCCTCACTACGTATTGCGTCTGTTTCGAACTGAGGGAGGCCCCTTTCCTCCACCAGCATTACACCGGCTTCAACGGTAATACGGGCCTCTCCGTCACCCCAAGGCGCCCGGCCTGTCCCTCGCGGGCGTACGGTTGGTCATCCCTGACCACGCTAAGGGGCTTCCCGTGTTGCGTGCGCTTCCCTTATGTGCTGTGCTGTCGCCACTACCCCGACGCAGAAACTGGACGTCCTGCCTGCTCGTTTACCCAGCCGTATCAGCCTTCCCCGATATGGCAGTCAGGTCGGCCTGCGCATCGTCCTTTTCGGCGCTTGCTCGGCGTTCACTCGCGTTACGGCCTGCACACTCGCGCTGTCACCGTATTTCGTGACCCGCTTCACCGAAGACTTCAACCGCTTCGTTACCTCCACGATTGCTCCGGTTGCTTTCCGGCTGGAGCGGTTGCCGGGCGGGGCTTACACCCGCTGGGAAAAGCGCCACCTTTGCACGGCGCACGCCATGAGGATACGCGCCTTGGCATTCAGCTTATTGCAGCGGCTCTTTCAGTGCGGCCGGCACGGGCAACGGCATCACGTCGATGCCTTCTTCCATCAATGCGTGCGCCGCGCCTGCCTCTTCAGCAAAACGGTCGCCCACGTTTTCCGTGTTAGCGAGAATTTCCCGCATGAACTGCAGCGCACGCGCCTGAATCGCTCGATCGGCGTTTTGCGGCGGCTGGGCCACCTGCGTAGCGCTTGATTCGGCAGCTTCCTTTTCACCTTGCTCCGAACGGCTTGTCGACAAATTCAGGCGCGGTGCCGACGGCATGCGGCTCACCTCCGTTGTCAAGCACACCGGGCAAGCCACGAGCTTGCGCGACAACTGGGATTCGAACTCATCGGTCGAAACAAACCAGCCTTCGAAACGATGGTCGTGTGAGCACTTCAAGTCGAGAACATTCATGCTGATCGGGGCTTGCCAGAAAGTTTAGTCGCAAAAACACGTTTTGTGAACGACCGTTCGCAAAAATATGACGATGCGATGGTTTGAGGGTGTGTAGAAACACACGTTCGATTTTAGCCCGCCGCAGGAACGCGTGCCGAACGACGCGCAGCCTTGATTGAATCGGCATAGGGGGATGTGAACGGCGGTCAGAAAGCGACGCCAGATGGCGGCGTCGATCAGAAATGCGAAACGATCTTGTTCTGCAGAACGGTTTTTTTGACGACCAGCAGAGGTGCCGATAAGCAGGTCTCGGGTACGTCGGAAGGAGCCCGAAGGGCGAGTGCAGACGCGCCCGGTGCAGCTCGTTTCTTAAGGGGGTGACGCAGGAGTCGGGATGCGGTAGAAGAAGGTTTTACCTACCGCCGAACATACAGG
>LGTG01000036.1 GCA_001190015.1 Candidatus Burkholderia crenata | reverse complement strand
ATATTGGTAATTGCAAGCCTCAAACCCCGCTTACACGGTACCCAATTTCAACAGCCTGCTAAAGGCACCGACATTAGTCGATACTCCGAGCGAGAACTCGACGCAGTTGCGAACGCGCTTAATTGCAGACCACGCAAAGCCCTCGATTGGAAGACACCAGCCGAGGCGTTTGAAGAGTTAATATTCGCAACCTAAATGATGGTGTTGCAATGACTGCTTGAACCTAAGCAATACGCAAAAATATATAAGTAATTGCTTTACTGCACGGCAATGAAATAGTTAAACGCGAGTCGTGCGAACCAAATGCGTCAACTGGATTACCAAACAGCGTTTCATCTTGCGCCAGTCTGACTGGTGTTGTCACGGGAACGGATCATCGAAGACTGCAACGCGCAGCTTTGCGCGATTTTTGGCGTCGCGCCGGAGGCCTTGCTGGGCCAGTCGTTCCAGGTGCTATATCCGTCGCCGGTCGAATTCGAGCGGATCGGCGCGCGCATCGCCGCGCTGATGCAGCGCCACGGCAGTTACGCCGCCGACCACATCATGAAACGTGCCAACGGGGAATTGTTCCGGTGCCACGTGACCGGCCGCTCGCTCGACCTGAGCGCGCCGCACGCCGCCGACGTATGGACCTTCGAGGACTTAAGCGCGACGCGGCGGGTTGCCATCGAACTTACGCCGCGCGAACGAGAAATTGTCGCGCAGCTCGTCACGGGCAAAACCAGCAAGCAGATCGGCCGCGCGCTGGATATCAGCCCGCAGACCGTGGATATCCACCGTTCAAAACTCATGCGCAAATACGACACGGGAAACTCGACCGAGCTGTTGCAGCGGCTGCTGGGCGACTAGCCGCCTGTTTAGAGCCCCGTTCCCGCCGTTTCAATAGCATGGCGCAGCAGGTCAGAGATCTGCACCGATTTCGCTGCCGCATAGCCGATCCACACGCATTTCGCCGTGCCCCTGGCGTAGAGTCGAAGCGTGTGTCAAAACTGCTGCGGCCCGGCGGCCCCACGAACATGCTGCCGATCACATCGCTGGGATAGTGGAGCTGCCTCAGGAATTCCATCGACGCGTTCACGATCACCAGCCCCTGCCCTTCAACGTTGGCGCCGGCAATGGCCAGTTGCCGGAACCACGAAATCCGCACTTCCTCCATGAAACGGAAGTAGACCGTGTTGTTCACGTGGCCAAATGCTTCCATGTCGCCCCACAGCAGCGACATGGATAGATCAATTACGCGATGAAAACCGCCTGGCGCAAGCGTTGTCAGGCTAGCCTGGTCGAGAACCTGGCTCATAGGCCAAACCCGGCGACGCGGCAGCATGGCCAGCAGTTTCTGGCTAGCCTTGCTTTTCCAGTGATGGTGATTGAGTTCGGTGTCGATATAAGCCGGGCAGATCGCGTTGACGTTGATGCCGTGACGGCCCCATTCCTGCGCCATCGTCTTCGTCATATGAATGACCGCGGCCTTGCTCATGGAATAAATACCGATCTGCGGCAAGGTCTTGAGCCCCGCCATGGACGCGATGTTGATGATCCGGTAGCCCGGTTTGACCGTGCCGTTGCCGCACATGACCATCCGTTTGGCGACTTCCTGGGCGACAAAAAACACGCCGCGCGTGTTGGTATCGAAAACAAAGTCAAAGTCCGACGGCGTCACGTCCGTGAGCTTTTGCTGGGTGGACACACCCGAATTGTTCACGAGGATGTCGATCGTCCCGGCCTCCGTCTCCGCGTGGGCGACGGCCGACTTGATGCTTTGGTAATCAGTAACGTTAAGCGACACGACGTGCGCCGCGCCGCCGGACGCTTCGATTTCGGCGCGCAGTTCCTTCAGGCGCTCGGTGCGCCGGCTTGCCAGCACGACCCGCGCGCCCGCCTGCGACAGCACCGCGCAAAGCGCTTGCCAAGTCCCGCCGGTGATCAGCGCACATTTGCCTTCCAGGTTGATCGAACGGCCCATTGTTTTTCCTTGGTCGAAAGCGATTGGGGTGTCCGGGTCGAACCGTCTTGATACCGTTCGCCCCAATTCAACATCGAATCGACCCGGCCGATATGCTTATCGTAGAATAATACGGTCGTGCTAATTATAGAAATGTCGGTTGCACCATGCGAAAGGTTCTCTGACAGTACCCGATCCCCAAAAAAGCATTCTAACCTTAGACAGGAGCATTGGATGACCCCGGAGAGTCTCATCGAGCAGTACGGTCCCCGTGAATCCATGGAGTACGACGTCGTGATCGTGGGCGGCGGTCCTGCGGGGTTATCAGCGGCTATCCGGCTAAAGCAGCTCGCGCAGGAGAAATGCGTGGAACTGGGCGTCTGCGTACTGGAGAAAGGCTCCGAGATCGGTGCGCATATCTTCTCGGGGGCGGTCATGGACCCGCGCGGGTTGAGCGAACTGCTCCCCGACTGGAAGACCCAGGGCGCCCCGCTCGATGTGGAAGTCACCGAGGATCGCTTCCTGTTTTTGTCGAAGGACGGCGCAAAACAGGTGCCCAACTGGCTGCTTCCGGACAACTTCAAGAACCAAGGCAACTATGTCGTGAGCCTGGCGAACGTCACGCGCTGGCTGGGACAACAGGCTGAAGCGCTGGGCGTCGAGATCTTCCCGGGTTTTCCCGCAGCCGAAGTGCTCTACACCGAAGACGGTGCAGTGTGCGGCGTGGCGGCGGGCAACATGGGCGTGGGCAAGGACGGCGAGCCCACCGGCAACTTCCAGCTCGGCATGAAACTGCACGCCAAATACACGCTGTTCTGCGAAGGCGCCCGTGGCAACCTGGGCCGCCAGCTCATGGATAAATTCAAGCTCGGCCGCGACTCAGATCCCCAAGTCTACGGCCTCGGCATTAAAGAGCTGTGGCAAATCGATCCCTCGAAACACAAGCCGGGTCTGGTGATTCACAC
This sequence comes from Candidatus Burkholderia crenata, assembly GCA_001190015.1. Lineage (GTDB taxonomy): Bacteria > Pseudomonadota > Gammaproteobacteria > Burkholderiales > Burkholderiaceae > Caballeronia > Caballeronia crenata. The sequence goes on along the minus strand of LGTG01000036.1, from coordinate 3,865 downwards.
CGCAGGCTGGCCGCTGGAAAACGATACCTACGGCGGCTCGTTCCTCTATCACATGGACGACAACCAGGTGATGGTGGGCTTCGTCGTCGGGCTGGGGTATTCGAATCCGTACCTGTCGCCGTTCGAGGAATTCCAGCGTTACAAAACAAATCCGGCGATCCGCACGTTCCTCGAGGGCGGCAAGCGCGTGTCATATGGTGCGCGGGCGATCACGGCCGGCGGGTTGATGTCATTGCCGAAGCTGGTGTTTCCGGGCGGAGCGCTGGCCGGCGACGACGCCGGGTTCCTGAATGCATCGCGGATCAAGGGCAGTCACGCCGCGATCAAGTCCGGGAAGATGGCCGCCGAAGCCGCGTTCGACGCCGTGCAAGCCGGTCGTCAGGCTGATGAACTGAGTGCCTACCCCGAAGCCTTTGATAGCTCGTGGCTCAAGACCGAGCTATATCGCGCACGCAATTTCAAGCAGTGGATGAGCAAGGGCCTGTATCGCGGCACGTTGATGGTCGGGCTCGAGCAAAAGGTCTTGGGCGGCAATGTGCCGTGGACGCTGCACCATCAGCACGCCGATAACGAAACGCTCAAACCCGCGTCGCAATGCAAGCCGATTTTGTATCCGAAGCCAGATGGGAAGCTGACATTCGACCGCTTGGCGTCGGTGTTCATATCGAATACGAATCACGAGGAAAACCAACCTGCGCATTTGACGCTAAAGGATGCATCGGTGCCGGTAAATGTGAATCTGCGCACGTATGCGGGTCCGGAAAGACGGTATTGCCCGGCACAGGTGTATGAGTTCGTGAAGAACGGCGACGGGAGCGAGCGCCTGCAGATCAATGCGCAGAACTGCGTGCACTGCAAGACGTGCGATATCAAGGACCCGACGCAGAACATTGTGTGGGTTCCGCCGGAAGGCGGCGGCGGACCGAATTATCCGAATATGTGATTGTTCGGATTTGAGGCTTTGCGAATGGCGCCGGTTCTTATGCTCAGAACCGGCGCTATTTTATTTGGCGATATGCGCAGCAATATGAGGCGTCGTCGTCACCACGCCGCCGTTCTGCGCGCGATGCCGCAACGCATGATCGATCAACACGAGTGCAAGAAGCGCTTCAGCGATTGGCGCCGCCCGGATGCCGACGCACGGATCGTGGCGGCCGAAGGTTTCGACCGTCGCGGAATGACCGGCTTTATCGATGGATTCGCGCGGCGTGCGGATGCTCAACGTCGGTTTGATCGCGATCGATACAGTAATGTCCTGGCCGCTCGAAATGCCGCCCAGCACGCCGCCGGCATTGTTCGCCACGAATCCCGCGGGCGTCATTTCGTCGCCGTGAACCGAGCCACGTTGCGCGACGCTCGTGAAACCCGCGCCAATTTCAACACCTTTCACCGCGTTGATGCCCATCATCGCTTTCGCGATGTCGGCGTCGAGGCGGTCATAAAGCGGCTCGCCCAGCCCGGCCGGCACGCCCGTCGCCATCACGCCGATGCGCGCACCGATCGAATCGCCATCCTTGCGCAGCGCGTCCATGTACTCCTCGAGGCGCGGCACAATTTCCGCGTTCGGCGCGAAAAACGGGTTTTCGCGCACATGTTCCCACGCAACGAACGGAATCAGGATTTCGCCGAGCGCGCTCATGAACCCGCGTGTTTCGATACCCATGCGCTCACGCAGCCATTTCTTCGCTACAGCGCCGGCAGCCACGGTCGGCGCAGTCAACCGCGCCGACGAACGGCCGACGCCACGATAATCGCGGATGCCGTACTTCTGCCAGTAGGTGTAATCGGCATGCCCGGGACGAAACGTCTCGGCGATATTGCCGTAATCCTTGCTGCGCTGATCAGTATTCCGGATCAGCAACGCGATCGGCGTACCGGTCGTTTTACCTTCGAACACGCCCGAGAGAATCTCGACCTGATCGGCTTCCTGACGCTGCGTCACATGCCGCGACGTACCCGGTTTGCGTCGATCCAGTTCGATCTGGATATCTGCCTCCGAGAGTTTCATTCCCGGCGGGCAGCCGTCGATCACGCAGCCAATCGCGGGACCATGCGACTCGCCGAAGTTCGTGACGGTGAAAAGCGTGCCGAGTGTATTGCCAGACATGAGCGTCGTCCTGAAAAAAGCGAAAGAGCCAATATTATGCCAGCCGAGCGCACTTTGAGCCCCCTTGAGCCCCCCTTGGGCCTTCTTGAACCTGCCCGCCAGAGCTTATTTGCGGGCGCCTCGTAGCGTCGTGACCACCTCTTGCAAGATGTTCCGGCGTGGCATCGGCAGGGTCGATCGGCTCGCCTACCGCCAGCGTCAGGCGGCTCATCACCTCGCGTTGAACGAGACGCGGCCAGCGGTTGTCATCGTGGCGTGAAAAAACGCTGCCCCAAAGACCGCGTAAAGCGATGGGCACGACCGGGGCGGAATGGCGCCGGAAAATTTCCGTGATGCCGTGGCGGAACGGGTTGATATCGCCAGTTCGGGTGAGCTTGCCCTCCGGGAAGATGCACACCAGATCGCCGTCGGCGAGCACGCGGCCACAGGCATCGTAGGCTTTTTCCAGCAGTTTTGCGTCTTCGTGAGCCGGTGCGATCGGAATAGCCTTGACGTGACGGAACAGCCAGCCGACCGGCGGCGAGCGGAAAATCCGGTAATCCATCACGAAGCGAATCGGCCGCGGACTTTCCGACATGATCACGATGGCATCGACGAAACTAACGTGATTGCAAACCAGCACCGCCTCCCCGTGCTCGGAAATGCGCTCGGCGTTCACCAGCCTGATCCAGTAGAACGTATGCACGAGGATCCATGCGAAAAAGCGCAGCAGAAACTCGGGCACGAGCGAATAGATATACGCGGCCACCACGATATTCAGCAACGCCGTGGTAAGAAACAGCCCGGGAATACCAACGCCCGCCGACGTCAGGCCGACCGCCATCAAAGCCGACACGATCATGAAAAACGAATTGAGGATGTTGTTCGCGGTAATGATGCGCGCGCGGTGCGTCGGCTGGCTGCGCGACTGGATCAGCGCGTAGAGCGGCACGCTGTAGAAACCGCCGAACATCGCGAGCAGGAACAGGTCGGCCAGGATGCTCCAGTGCACGCCCATTTGAAGAAACTCGCCGACGCCCATCAGATGAGCCGCTGGTGCAATGTCGTGGCTGGCAAAAAAACAGGTCAATGGCGAAAACGTTGATGCCGATACCAATCGAAAACGTGCCGAGCAGCCCGGTTACGACGTCCGGATTCGCCGACAGGACGTCCTTCGCGAAGTTGAAGAACGACGTGAGAAACGTTGCGCCGACAAACCACAGCCACGAAATCCCGAGCAGGCTCAAGAACACGGTCCGGTCCTGACGCGCGAGCGCGAGATTACGCCAGGTCTCGCTGAACGGGTTCCAGTTGATGTTCAGATCGGGCTGCAGCGCTGCGGTTTTCGGTACGAAACCCGACGCGACACGCCTGATCAGCGCAACTGTCACGCAGCACACGGCAAGCAACATGGCGCCGTGCTCGGTCAACCCGGCCGCCACGCCGTCAATGATCGTCCCGATCAGGATGGCGACAAACGTTCCCATTTCGACAAGCCCGTTGCCACCGACAAGTTTCGACGGCTGGAGATGCTGCGGCAGATACGCATATTTCACCGGGCCAAAGATGGTCGAATGGACACCCATGAGGAACGTGCAGGCGTACAGCAGCGGCGCGCTGTGCAGAATAAAATCCGCGCCACCAATCCTTGCAATTACCCATATTTTTCGGCGAGTTCGAAACCGAGCAGGATATCTGTAAGCCTTACCAATCCTCGCCAGACAACGATATTGCCCGGAGGAGGATCATTGGCTCGGGCCAGATAGCCACCCAGTTGGG
>LGTG01000436.1 GCA_001190015.1 Candidatus Burkholderia crenata | reverse complement strand
TTCGGTCGTCATGACGGGGTGCTTTTCAACAGCCTGCTAGAGCCCGCCGCCATGTTCTCGCAGACCGATTTCTCGCACATGGAGCGCGCGCTGACGCTGGCCGCCCGCGGCATTTACACGACGACGCCGAATCCGCGCGTCGGCTGCGTGTTGGTGAAAGACGGCGACGTGATCGGCGAAGGTTTTACGCAGCCGGCTGGTCAGGACCACGCCGAGATTCGCGCGTTGAAAGACGCCCGGGCGCGCGGCCACGATCCGCGCGGCGCCACCGCCTACGTCACGCTGGAGCCGTGCAGCCATTTCGGCCGCATGCCGCCGTGCGTGCACGCCCTGATCGACGCGCGGGTCGCCAAGGTAATCGCAGCAATGGAAGATCCGAATCCGGCGGTATCCGGGCGCGGACTGGCGATTCTCCGCGACGCGGGTATTGATGTGCGCTGCGGCCTGCTGGCCAATGAAGCGTACGAGATGAACATCGGCTTTGTGTCGCGCATGACGCGCCACCGTCCGTGGGTACGCATGAAAGTCGCGGCCACGCTGGACGGCCGCACCGGTTTGCCGAGCGGCGAAAGCCAGTGGATCACCGGCGAAGCGGCGCGTGCCGATGGTCACGCATGGCGTGCTCGCGCATGCGCGATCCTGACGGGCATTGGTACGGTGCGGAATGACGACCCGCAACTCACCGTGCGCGCAGTGGAGACCCCGCGTCAACCGCAACGCGTGCTGATCGACAGCCGCCTAGACCTGCCGCTCACCGCCCGAATTTTAGAAGGCGCGTCGCCGTGGGTGTTTTGCGGTGCTGAGCCCGACCCCGCGAAAGCCGATGCGCTGCGAGAACGCGGTATCGAATTCACGCCGTTGACGAACCAACATGGCAAGGTCGACTTACCCGCCATGCTGGGAATCCTCGCTGATCGCGGCATCAACGAATTGCACGTGGAAGCGGGTCACAAGCTCAATGGTTCGCTGCTGTGCGAGGGGTGTGTTGACGAATTGCTGGTCTATCTCGCGCCGAGTTTGCTGGGCAGCGCGCCGGGCATGTTCGACTTCACGCCGTCCGATACACTCAATGCTCGGCCGCATCTGCGGTTCCACCGCATTGACTGGCTGGGTGATGACCTGCGCATCCTGGCGCGCTTTGCGGTGGTGAAGACCGATGCGCCCACGGACGCAAAACAGATCATCTAACGCACAACACAACACGCACAACCTAAACAGGCTGTTGAAATTGGGTCCCGTGTAAGCGGGGTTTGAGGGATAAGCGTTATGGATATCGTGTTCATAATCTTTGGCGATGG
>LGTG01000435.1 GCA_001190015.1 Candidatus Burkholderia crenata | reverse complement strand
GCTGGATCGACCTCATTTTTATCGAGCGACACGCACTGGGCATTCTGTATCCGCATCCAATTGGTCACGCATGGCCGGGGCAGCCGCCTGTGACCGCCGAAGCCGCCGACGTGCAAGGTGTCGGCGCACTCGATGCGCCAGCCACAAAAGCATAACGACATCACGGACCGTCTCAGGACCACTACCCGCGAAGGCCATCGCGAAGCACTAGCCAAACAACGCGTGGCGACCATCGTCAGAAGAGCGTGGTTGGTGATCGCTGACGCCGCAACGATCGGCTGGCTACGCCCCCGGGTGCGCTGGCGGTACGCCGAGCAGACACCCCAGCGCGGCAAACTCGGCACTGCTGATCTGATCAAGGTCGATCGGCCCCCAGGCGCTGTTCGAGCAGCCGTCCATGGAGCGTCGTCAGCAACTGCACCTGGCGCACGCCATCCGAACTGTTGCGATATAGCCGTGCTTGATCATGATGTCTGCACCAGTACTGGATGGCCCGTTCGAGCTGGGCCAGCGTAAAACTCTGCATCGGTTCATATGTCCTTATAAAAATAACATCCCGGTTACAGGCGGGTGAACGAAATCCCTTTGTGGCATCGTGCGGCCCAGGCTTCGTCAGCCGTTTGCAACCCTGAACCGCATCAGGCATCGGACCGCGCGTTCAGGGTTGAACAAAGCCCGGTCTGCTGGCCGCATCAAAGCCTCGTCCATCATTTGCTTGAACTCGGCCTCGTCCATATTTCTCCGCGCTCAACGCGCCGCAGGACAACCTCACCCACGAGCGTGAGCTTGCGTGCCCGGTCGGCTCTGCTCTCCTTGTATGCCTTGCGGCGCGCCTTGTCGGACGCTCTTCGTGCCTCCTTCAGCGCGTTCAGCTTCTGCTCCGTCGCGGCCAGCCGGTTTTTCA